>NZ_PZKN01000025.1 GCF_003046795.1 Desulfonatronum sp. SC1
GGTGGGGATGGGGCGGATCATGGCCACCAGGCCGAGGATCATGCCCAGGTTGAAGATGTTGGAGCCCAGGACGTTGGAGAGGGCAATGGCGGGCAAGCCCTGGTACGCCGCGGTCATGGTGACCAGGAATTCCGGCGCCGAGGTTCCGGCGGCGACGATGGTCAGGCCGATGACCAGCTCGGAGATGCCCCAGCGCCGGGCAATGGTCGCGGCGTTGTCCACGATCAGCCCCGCCCCTTTCCAGAGCAGCGCGGCGCTGACCACGATCAGGCCAAGGTTGAAGAGGGTGTCCATAGGTGGTGGTTTCAGGACGGGGAGTTGGCGTTGATCCAGTCTTGTTTTTCTTGCTTTGTCCGGTCCCAGGTGAACTCCGTCCAACCGGTTTCGGACGGGGATTCGGCGGGGCATTCCAGGGTACGGGACTGGTCGGAACTGGTGACGCGAATCAGGGGAGCTTGTCCAGGGGGGCGTTTTTTCGCGGTGAAGCCGGCCACGAAGGTCGCGGCCAGGCGGATATCCTCCTCGGTCCAGATTATGCCCGGCTTACGACGGCCCAGGGCCAGGGGGCCTTGGACGTCCGCGGTCTTGAACAGCAGATCCTCGGCCTGGGCCATGCGCGCCAGGGCATCGTTATTCGCCTTGTTGCGGCCGACCATCATCCAAAGCCCGTCGTTCCAGTACTGCCGGGACATGTTGGCCAGGGCGAAGTCACGAGGGGACGGATCGGGAATGCGGGTCAGGACCGGCCAGAATCGTTTGGCGGATTCCTGTTCCGCCAGCAGGCAGCCGCCTGCCGGGGTGGGGATTTCGGTCAGACCATAGGTTTCGGCCAGGCGAAGCTGGTCCTTGCGGCCGCGGCCGGAAATGGAGTGCAGTCGGGAGCGGTCCACCAATCCTTCCTCTTCCATGGGCGTGGGGGGAAGGTGGCCGGCGCAGAGCGGGCGCAGCAACAGATCGCGAACTTCGGCCTGCTTGCTGATCAGGTTCAAGGTATCCCGGCGTTGGGACATGGGCCGCTGGCCGAGGACTTCCCCGCTGATCAGGAACCGGGCGCCGTACTGGTCCAGCAGGGATTTGGCGTGGGCGAGCATGGTTATCTTGCAATCCACGCAGGGGTTGAGCACCTTGCCGTATCCGAAGCGCGGGCCTTGCCGCAAAATGTCGATGAACTCCTGATGCACGTCCACGGGCCGGATTTCCAGATTATAGATGCGTTGCCAGTGTCCGATTTTGTCCGGGTGGCCGAAAAACGGGGAACAGAAATGCAGGCCGAGGACTCGCAGTCCCTGGTCGAGCACGGTCTTCATGGCCAGGATGCTGTCCAGCCCTCCGGAGAAGAGGGCCAAGGCGTGGTAGGTTTGGGTCATGGGGGGGGAGGAAAAGGTTGTCGGGAAGCAGGAAAACGCAGAGATTACGCCTTTTCCTTTCAGGATGCAAAAGTGAGGGCGGGTTACAAACCCGCCCTCACGGCTTTGATGTTTGCTCTTGCTCGACAACCGGTATCGGCATCGAAAACGCTAAGAAGCAGCGCAAAATGGCTTCAGTTTCGATACCGATACCGATACCGACTCCGACCCCGGCAACCTAGAGCCCTTTACGTTCAAACCAGCGAAATAGCAGGACCGCGCCGACAATGAACACCGGAATGACCAGCCAATGGCTGACGCCGAGCATTTCCGGCAGGGTCAGACGTCCGTAGTCGCCCCAGGTGTACACCGTGGATCGCAGCCAAGGATAGGCTTCGGCAAAGAGCCCTCCGCCAACGATCATCCCCAGGATGCCCCACAGCGCGTCCCAGCGGCCCTCGCCCAGCGCCCCCATGGAGGTGCCCGGGCAGTAGCCCAGCAGGCCCCAGCCTAGGCCGAAAAGCAGGCCGCCGATGATGATCGGCCCGAGCATCAGGGGTTTCACGGAGAGTTTGGCCACTCCCAGATCCTGGAGCAGATACACGCCGACCATGCCCACGATCACACTGGAAAGCATGAACTTGATGATGGTCATGTCCATCAACCGGAGTGCGCCGAGTTGCTTGTCGTAGCGCAGCACCCGTCCTTTCTGAAGCAGGAAGCCGAAGAGGAAGCCGGTGATCAGTCCGTAGATCAGGATGCTCATGACTTACCCCCTCCGTAGACGATGCGGGCCATGATCAACCCGCCGATAAAAAAGCAGACCAGAGCCACAAAACCACTGACAGCCAGTTGAAGCGAACCGCTCAACCCATGACCGCTGGGTCAGCCGTCTGCCAGTCGGGCCCCGAACATGGCCACCACGCCGCCGGAAAAGGCGACTACGGCCCGCTTTACCGGGGTGTGGCCGAAGCGTTCCCGCCACATGTCCGGGACGGATTGCCAGCGGAACGAGCCGGAGGTCCAGGCCGAGACCAGGGAGCCGAGGACGATTCCGATCACGAACATCCACTGCCAGTCGATGCGGGGAACCACCCGAGTGAAGTACTCCAGTTGAGCGACCCGCTCCGGGCTGAACCACTGTTCGATCATCCCCGCCGTGCGCACGAAGGACGTGGACGCACCGAAAAACTGCCCGGCCAACCAGACCGACATCACCCCGACCAGGCCGCTGAGTCCTCCGGCCAGATACGGGCTCCATCCTCCGTCACGTTTGATCATGATGCTGCCTCCTTGATGTTCGCCAATCTCGCGGTTTGGCGTTTCGCAAAAGCCGAATGCTTTTGTCCGAATGCATTTGCGATGGTTCTATCACATTCCGGAATCAGGTCCAGTCCGGTCACGGTTCCACCTCTTGTGAGCAGGTGAACAAGCGAAGTCTTCCGGCATATTTGGGGTTGACATTCATGCCGCGGCATGTAGATTGGTATGGCCATTAGGCGGTGCCTCTTTGTTGCTGCTTTTGATATTGTTCAATTTTTTTATAATATGGGGGGCATATTTTTATGGAGGGCAGTAAAATGGACCGTCCATTCAGTGTCGGCAAAGTCGAGGGGCTGGAGGATTACTGTTTCGCCCCCACCAGGGCTGGGCGCGCCGGGGAGGACATAGCTTTGCAGATTCAAGCCGCGGTGCTTGGCGGCAAGGTCAAGCCCGGCGAACGCCTGCCCAGCGAAAGAGAACTGCAAGTCCTGTTCAAGACCGGTCGCGGGGTGATTCGCGAAGCCCTGCAGGTGCTCAAGCACAAGGGGTTGATCGAGATTCACAAGGGGGCCAAGGGCGGGGCCTACGTCAAGAACATCGAAGTTGTCAGCATCAGCGAGTCCTTTGCCTTGTTCCTGAAGCAGAACCAAACCGATCCCATGCACCTGATCGAATTTCGGGAAAGCATGGACTACGTGATCACGGACTTGGCCATTGCCCGCGGCAGCGTGGACCGGAAGCGACTCCTTCAGGACAAAGCCGAGGCCCTGGCCGCCGTCGCGGACGAGGCGAACATGGAACTTCTGGCCGAACTGGACCGGGAACTGAATCTGTTGTTCGCCAAAATGGCCGACAATCCGATTTTTGAATGGATCATGCAGGCCGTTCAGATCGGTTTCAGCTCCATGGACAACGCCCTGTACGAGGACGCGGAATACCGGCGGTGCATCGTGGACAATTGGCGGCACACCGCCCTGGAGATCGCCCGCCACGACCCCATCAAGGCCAAGTCTTTCATCAGCTACCATTACATGATTTTACGCAGGAAGGTGGAAGCGTTTCAAGAAATGCGTCGAACCACCGAAATGTGAATCCAAACCCCAAGGAGCAACACCACATGTCCAAGAAAACATATGACCTGATTATCATCGGCGCGGGGACCGCCGGGAGCATTCTGGCCAACCGGTTGAGCGCGGATCCGGACCGTCGCGTGCTGGTTTTGGAGGCTGGCCGCTGGGACCACAAGATGGATTTTCGGATCCATATGCCCTCGGCCCTGGCCTTCAACCTGACAAACAAGTTCTATAACTGGGCCTACGAGTCCGAGCCGGAACAGCACATGCACAATCGCCGGATCGCCCAGCCCCGGGGCAAGGTCCTGGGCGGTTCCAGCTCCATTAACGGGATGATCCACATTCGCGGCAACGCCATGGACTACGAGAAATGGGGCGCGATCAAGGGCCTGGAGAACTGGGACTACGCTCACTGCCTGCCGTATTTTCAAAAAATGGAATACCGGCTGAAAGGCGCGGACGCCTATCAGGGCAGGACCGGTGGGCAGTACCTGACCACCCCGAAATGTGAGAACCCGTTGTTCGACGCTTTTTTCGCCGCGGTTCAGCAGGCCGGATACCCGATTACCTCGGACGTGAACGGCTTTCAGCAGGAAGGATTCGGCAAGTTCGAAAGCACCACGTATCGCGGCAATCGCTGGAGCACGGCCCGCGGATATCTGCATCCGGCCCTGCACCGTTCCAACCTGGAGTTGATCTGCAAGGCCCTGACCACCAGAGTGCTCTTCGAGGGCCGCACCGCCGTGGGCGTGGAGTACCGCAAGGGCGACAAACTGCATAAGGCCTACGCCGGGGAAGTCATCTGTTGCGGCGGGGCGATCAACTCCCCGCAACTGCTCCAGCTCTCCGGTGTGGGGAATGCCGAGCATCTCTTGGCCAAAGGCGTTTCCGTGGTCGCGGATCTGGCGGGTGTTGGCGAGAACCTGCAGGACCACCTGGAGGTGTACGTGCAGTGCGCGTCCAAGCAGCCGGTCAGCCTTTACCCGGCCCTCAAGCCCTGGAACATGCCCAAGATTGGTTTGGAATGGCTGTTCCGGAGAACCGGGATCGGGGCCAGCAACCACTTCGAGGCCGGCGGCTTCGTGCGGAGCAATGACGAGGTCATGTACCCGAACCTGCAGTTCCATTTCCTGCCCATCGCCATCCGGTACGACGGGAGCGCGCCCAGCGAAGGCCACGGGTACCAGCTCCACGTCGGCCCGATGTACAGCGACGCCAAGGGCTCGGTCCGGCTGCTGTCCAATGACCCGACCACCCCGCCGCGGATTCGGTTCAACTACCTGTCCACGGAAAAGGATCGCAAGGAATGGATCGAGGCCATTGGGTGCGCGCGCAAGATTTTCAACCAACCGGCTTTCGAGGCGTTCAAAAACAAGGAACTCTCCCCCGGCGAACACATTTCCACGGACGAAGAGGTCCTGGACTTCGTGGCCCGGGAAGGGGAGAGCGCGTATCATCCCAGCTGCACCTGCAAGATGGGCTACGACGACATGGCCGTTGTGGACAAGGATTTGAAGGTACACGGTCTGAAGAACCTGCGTGTGGTGGACGCCTCGGTGATGCCGGAAATCACCAACGGGAACATCTGCGCCCCGGTGCTGATGATCGCGGAAAAGGCCGCGGACGCGATTCTGGACAACACGCCTTTGCCGCCGTCCAGCGTGGACTTTTATCGGCACGCGTCCGCAGTCAAGAAATAATTTGAATTTTCCAACCATCCAACCAAAGGAGAGGATCGATGGACAAGAAATTACGTAAGTTGGCGATGGCCTTCGCCATGGTCATTATGATCGGCTTTGCCGGAAACGCCCTGGCTTCCAAGGAAGTTAGGTTCGTGTACGTGCCCTGGACGTGCGTTACGGTGAAAACCGAGGTGGCCCAGTTTTTCCTGAATGAACTCGGCTATGACGTCTCCAGCATGCTGCTATCCGTGCCAATCGCCTACCAGGCCTTGGCCTCGGACCAGGCGGACATTTTTTTGGGCAATTGGATGCCCACCATGCAGAGCATTGCCGAGCCCCATTTCAAGAGCGGCAAGGTTGAGTCGTTCTCCGTGATCATGGAGAACGCCAAGTACACCCTGGCCGTGCCCACCTATGCCTACGAGGGCGGCTTGCGCGACTTTTCGGACATCGCCAAATACGGGGAAAAGCTGGAGTACAAGATCTACGGCATCGAGGAAGGCAACGACGGCAACGAGGTCATCGAACTGATGATCAATGAAAACATGTTCAACCTGGGGAATTTCGAACTGATCCCTTCCAGCGAGACGGCCATGCTGACCCAGGTCCAGAATTTTGCCCGCAACCAGCAGTGGATCGTTTTCCTGGGCTGGTCCCCGCACTGGATGAACAAGATCATCGACATGTCCTATCTCACGGGCAGCGATGAAACCACCTTCGGCGGGAACGACGGCACGGCCACGGTGTACATCAACATCCGCACCGGCTTTGACCAGGAGCAGCCCAATGTGGCCGCGTTCCTGAACAACTTTCTTGTGCCCATCGCGATGGTCAACGAGGCCATGAACATGCTTCACGAAGACTCCGCCATGGAGCCCCTGGAAGCCGGTCTGGCCTGGCTGCGCGCCAACCCGGAGATCTATCGCGGCTGGATGGACGGCGTGACCACGGCCGACGGACAGCCCGCCCTGCCGGTGATCGAAGCGGCGATGGCGAAGTAGTTTTCATCCGGAAACGGCCCTTTTTCCTTTTGGCTGCGTCACTCTTCACAATTATTCGTCAACGTATTGATATACGCTTCCTCATAATTGCTTGATTTCCTTGCCAAAAGAAGCAATTGCTCGTTTCCGGATTGAAAACTGGCTGTTTCTGCATTTGGAAAAAAAATCCGGATGGAAACGAAGTAGAATGAGAAGATATAACGGTTCACGGTTCATGGCTGGAGGGTATTCCAGCCATCAATCCCTTGCTTTCATGAATCGTTGAACCACTGAACCCAGGATCTCCCATGCAACAGACTCGCCCCCCCGTATTCATCCGAACCCATTTTGACGCCTGTACCGGCTGCCAACTCTGTCAGGCCGCCTGTTCCCTGCATGTGTTCGGTGGGTACAATCCGCGGAGATCCATGCTTACCATCCGGCGGATGTGGGAGAATATGGCTCATATTCCGGTTGTCTGCGCGCAGTGCGCGGATCCGATGTGCCTGCGGGCCTGTCCGGTAAAGGCTATATCCCGTGATGAGGTAACCGGAGTCGTGGCCATTGACCGGGAGAAGTGCATTTCCTGTGGGCTGTGCGGTCGGTATTGCCCCTTGGGCATGATCCATCTGGACGCGGAAAGCGGCAAAGCCTTCAAGTGCGACTTGTGCGACGGCAGCCCTGGTTGTGTCCGGGCTTGCCCCACGGGGGCTCTGGAAATGCTCGAATCGGCGAGAATCCCGACAAGCGCCGGGGAGGGCCAATCATGAGCAGTGCGGCCTGGGGCGTGATGCTCCACGCGGATCTGACCACGGGTACGTTTCAGGATGTGCCTCTTCCGGACTGGTTCCAGGAGGGATACCTGGGCGGCAAGGGGTACGCGGCCAAGCTGCTTCTGGACCTGATTCCGGAGCGGGCCGATCCTTTGGGGCCGGGCAATGTCCTGCTTTTCCTGCCCGGCCCGCTCACCGGAACCCCGGCCCCGGCCATGCGGGCCTGCGTGGCGACCAAGTCCCCGCTGACCAACCTTTTCCTGGACTCCTATTTCGGCGGAATGTTCGGCCCGGAAATCAAGTACGTCGGATACGACGGGCTGGTCATCACGGGCCAAGCGCCGGAACCCGTAATTCTGGTCGTGGACCGGGACGGCCCTCGATTGCGTCCCGCAGGAGAGCTTTGGGGGCTGGACACCCTGGAAACCACCCAACGGGTCAAGGATATCCTGGACGACGATGGCTTCAAGATCGCGGCCATCGGACCGGCTGGAGAAGAACACGTTCCGTATGCCCTGATCTGTTGCGAGTTCAATCGTCAGGCCGGACGGGGCGGGGCGGGCGCGGTGATGGGGGCCAAGAATCTGAAAGCCGTGGCCCTCAAGGGCGATCGGCTGGTCCGGGTTCATGATCAGGCCGCGTTCGAGCAGGCTTTGGACCGTGCGAACCAGGAGATCCAAGACAGCGCCGAATGCCGGGCCCTGATGGGTTCCGGCACCGCGGCCTCTGTGGAGTTCGCCAATGAGGCCGGGCTGATCCCGGCGAACAACTTCAGTGACGGAACCTCGCTCCTGGCCAGGAAACTGGGTGAAGGCGGCCAGTCCCGGGCCTTGTGGTTGAGCCGGGCGGCCTGTTTGGGGTGCCCCATTGCCTGCACCCAGATGGGTGCGGTTCGGACCGGAGCCCATGCCCAGATGGTCACGGACATCGTGGAGTACGAGTCCGCGGCCATGCTTGGGACCAATCTGGGCATCGGCGACCCCCGGGCCGTGGCCCACCTGACCAAGCTCTGCGACCTGCTGGGCCTGGATTCCATCTCCACGGGCGCTTGCGTGAGTTTTGCCATGGAGGCCAAGGCCAAGGGGTTGCTGGCAAAATCCTCTTTCGAGGATATGGCCGACCTGGAGTTCGGCAGTGTCGCGGCGGCGGAACGGTTGATCAGGATGATCGCCGGTCGGCAGGGTGAACTGGGGCGTCTTCTAGCTCAGGGCGTCAAGGTCGCGGCCAAGGTCCTGGGGCCGGAGGCGGAAAGCCTGGCCCAGCACGTCAAGGGCCTGGAAATGCCCGCCTGGGGACCGCGCGGCGCACCGGGCATGGGCCTGGCCTACATGACCGCGGACCGGGGAGCCTGCCATCAGCGCGGTTTTCCCGTGGGCTACGAGGCCACGGGCATGGAGTGGCGGGGCAAGCCCGTCCGGGCGTTGGACCTGGAGGGCAAGGCCGAACTGGTGGCGGCCTTGCAGGACTATCTGGCCGGCACGGACTGTCTGGTGAAATGCGACTTTGGGGCCATGGGCGTTACGCCCCAAACCTACGCCGACCTGCTGAACGCGGCCACGGGCCGCGAGGTGGAGCCAGGCTTTTTCGACGAACTGGGCCGCCGGATCTGGAACTCCACCCGTCTCTTCAATCTCCGCGAGGGCCTGGACGTATCCCAAGAGCGCCTGCCCCGGCGCTTCGTGGAGGAGCCCCTGCCCAGCGGCCCGTACAAGGGCCACCGGATCACGGAGGAGGACATGCGCACGCTGCTGGAGGATTACTACCGGGTCAGAGGCTGGGACGCGCAGGGTCGTCCAACTGAGGAATGTTTGGAGCGGGCCGGTGTCGTGACGGATCGTCGATTCGTGATGACGGCGTCCGCGGTAAAGAAACCGTAACAAGAGAGGTCTAAGTGAAATATGCAAAAATCGTTTTCTGGTCGTTTTTGCTGAGTGTTGTTTGTTCCCTGAATCTGCAGGCCGCCGAGCCAGGGGTTCAGGTGCGCAAGGGGCCGACGGACATCGTCAACGGCATTGCCCTGGCTGATGAAGACATCACCGTCTCCAACGAATTCTACAAAATCGCCTTTGCCGTTGGAACAACCCCGCCATGGGGCGTTCCGCATGGCTCCATCGTGGACTCCGCTCTATTCGTGGACGGGGAGTGGACCGACAATCGAACCGCGTTGATCGATTTCCTGCCCCATGGCTGGTCCGCCTGGCCCAGTGAATCCCAGCGGACGCATATCGTGGAGCAGAGTCCAGACCGGGTCGTCATCCAGATCACCAGGGACTACGACGCGAACATTGAACTGATCACGACGTATACGGTTACATCCGGAAGCAATATCCTGGATGTTTCCACGCGGATGACGAATCGCGGTGAGAAAACCTACGAAGACCTGCTGGCCGGGTATTCGCTGTGCACCCTCAGCGGGTATATGTTCGGCCCCTGGGGCACCGTGGAAAGAGGCTACGATCAGGTGGCCGAAGACTGGTTTGGGGACTATGTTCTCGGGTATGACGAACACTTCGCCATGGCCGTGCATTACCCCGGGTTCACGGATTTTGCCTGGGGGACCGGATGGCGGGATCTCTACAGGAAACAGACGTTGGCTCCCGGGGATACCGTGGATCTGGCGGCCTGGATCCAATTCGACGATATCGGCAGTGCCGCTGGGGTGATGCGTCATAACCTTGCGCTGAACGAAAAGCCTTTTGGGACGGTTTCCGGAGTCGTACGATCCACTGAGGGGAATGCCGTCGCCGAACCCGTCGTAATATTCGAAAAGGCCACGCCGGAGGCCCGGGACATGCTCTTCGCCTGGACCGTCGGGGAAAACGGTACTTATGAAATCGCCCTGGAAGAGGGGGAATATGCCGTCCATGCCGTGGCCAAGGGGTATTCGCTGACCGCCAAGCAACGGATTACCGTCTCCCCCGGAGAAAATACCCTCCTCGATTTCAGTAACATCAGCAAGGGAGGCGAGGTTGTCCTTTCCGTCGTGGACAAGAAGACGCACCAACCCATCGACGCCCGGATCGAAGTGGTTGAGGGGCCGGAAATCCTCGTGGAGTACGTTGGAGCCAGGACCTTTTTCACGGAGTTGGAAGAGCCAGGCATGGCCAGCTTCCAGTTGGCTCAGGGCGAATACACCCTGTCTGTTTCCAAAGGTGCTGATTTTACGGCCAGAGAGGAGATGGTCAACCTGTCCGTTGTGTCCGAAGGGCGTCACGCACTGGATCAAGCCGTCGAGCAGTTGATCGACCTGCCCGGTTCAGGATGGTATGCGGCGGACCTGCACCACCATTCGGATATTCTGGACGGTGTGACGCCTCCGGATTATCTTGTTCGCTCTCAACTCGCCGGCGGATTGGACATCGTTTTTGTCAGCGATCACGACTCCATTGCCAACAATGAACAGATCGCTGAAATGGCCAAGTCCAGGTCAGTTCCCTTCATATCCGGGATCGAGGTTTCCCCGAACTGGGGGCATATCAATGTTCTGCCGATTCCCTTGGATGGGCGGGACGTGTCCATTGATCCCGGTGCCACGGTGGGAGAGATTTTTGCCAGGGCCAGAGAATTGGACGCCCTGGTGATGGTCGCTCACCCGTACATCACGTACGGGTATTTTCACAGCGCGGAACGCGACATGGTCCCCGGCGGCTGGGACGCGGATTTTGATTTGATTGAAATCAACGGCGCTATCTCCACCAAGGATAATCACAAGGCCCTGCAACGGACCTGGGAGTTTTGGAATAACCAGGAAAAATACTATCTTGCCGGTGGAAGCGATGTCCATGACGTGTGGCGTTACCGGTCCGGCAATGCCAGGACCATCGCTCGTGTCGACGGCGACTTCACTTTGGAGAAGTATTACCAAGCCCTGAAACAGGGCAACTCCTATGTTTCCTTCGGTCCGCTGGTTTATCCCGAGCATGCCTTTGGCCAGACCATTCATGTGCCCGCCAGTGGGTTCGATCTGTACTTCAAGACGGTCTCCGTTCATGGAGTTGACACGATCACGGTCGTTACCGAAGGGTCCAGATTCAACGACGACGGTGAAATCGAGGGATTTGCCTTCCAGAAAAACTATGACGGCGTTGGCGAGCAAAATGTCTCCGTTGCGCTGACACCGAAGAAAAATACGTGGTACGCTCTGGTCATCGAAGATGGCCAAGGAAACTGGGCCATGAGCAACCCCATTTGGGTGAATGTCCTGTAGCTGGACAGCCTCTTGCCCTGCGTAATGAAAACGCGGTACTTCAGCCGGAAAAGGTGAGGTACCGCGTTTTTCGCGTTGGTGCGCGCGCACCCTGTCTTGCTTCGCCACACGGGAAATCCATGCTGAATCTCATCCTCCCCTCCAACCTGGACGCTCTGCGGGAAATACTCGACGAGGACCCGGAATTCTTGCTCGATGTCGCCGCCATGGTCAACTGCCTGGGCACGTGTCGCCTTTGTGAGCGGCGTTTCGTGCCCATTACCCCTTTGGTTGAATCTTTGGAACCTCTGTATGGCGACTTCAAAGGATTGCATGCCCTTTTGCGCCATAATCCGTACATTTCCCTGTCCGAGGCCATCTGCGGGTTTTGCCACGCGGACCCTGGACTTCTGAACATGTTCCAGAAAATGAAGAAGCTGTGAGTTCCATTCTGCTGGTTCATCGCGGTGCACTGGGGGATTTTCTGATGGCCTGGCCGTCCATGCTCGCCCTCCATGAGCATTTCGCGGACAAAAATGTGTATTGGGCCGGAACGAACGATCGCGTGCACTGGTTGCGGCCTTTGGGCGTGGAGCCGTTCTCTTTGGAGATGCGTCGGGGCATGGATGCATTGTTCCTTCGCGAGCAGTGGCCGATGGAGTTGGGGGATGCGAGGGTTTTCTGGTTCGTGCTGGATACGAACCCGCCGGTTCGGACCCACTCCCGGCTGCATGTGTTGCGCGCCTTTTCCGGTTCCGAGAGAGGTCCGGCCATGTCGCCCAGGGATGCGTATGCCCAGGGGCTGCGCGAACTCGGCATCGCTTGGAACTCCGATTGGCCGGCTGTTTGGCGAGGATTCTTCGGTTCGTGGAGGGGCGGAGAGGGGAGGGAAGGAGGCCGCGAGATTTTGCTTTTTCCCGGCGCTGGGCATCCGGCTAAGCAATGGCCGCTTGTACAATTTTTTGAACTGGCCCGCTGGCTTCAGGAGCAGGGCCACGAGGTTCGTTTCATACTTGGACCGGCGGAGCTGGACCGAAGGATGGGTGTTTCGGATTATCCTGTCAGCTGTCCGGATTCATTGGAGGTCTTGCGTGAGCTGCTCTTGAGCGCACGTCTGGTGGTGGGCAACGACAGCGGGCCGATGCATTTGGCGGGCATGCTCGGCGTGCCGGGCTTGGCCTTGTTCGGGCCGGCCTTGGAGGCGCAGTGGAGCCCCGTGGGATTGCGGACCATCGGTCTGGAGCTTGCCTGTCGCCCGTGTACGCGGACCGGGCGGATATCCTGCGCCGATCCCCGTTGCATTCAGGGGATTCCTCAGAACAGAGTTCGCCGGGAAGTGGCCGCCTTCCTGACTCGGTGAGCAGGTCGGGCCTTGAATGTCTATAATTGCTCAAAAAAAAGTGGCAAGCATGACCTGGATGCCCGCCTTCGCGGGCATGACGAGCTTGGGAGAGCCTGACATAAACAGACATTCCCGCGCAGGCTGGAATCCAAAGGTAACGGAGCTTTCAGGCGATGCCCGGCCTTTTTGAGCAGTTACGAACTTCCTCTTTCATCGACAACGGGCACAAAAAAACCGGTTTCGCTTCAGGGTGGGCTGCCCAGATGCGAAACCGGTTTTTGCAAAAGGAGGAAGGTATTTTAGTTATAGCAAGCAGGATGCCAAACACAGATCTTCGCTTCTTTTCGGTCAAGCGAGCAAGGCCGTCGAACCGGAAACCTTGTCGTACCCTTCTCTTTCCGGAACGACGTTACGTCGCCTCAACTCCATGGACCCAGGTCGCGGGCCGGGAACCATGACCAGTAACGTACAAAAAATTATACTCCAAAAAAGAACGGCTTGGTTTCCGGGAATTCCTGGTTCAAAAAATTCAACCGACCTTCCAACCGGCCTGTTGAAGCTGCTCAAAGCCGATTGCTCCCAAACGAAAAATTTTCAAGCGCCCGTCGGGCAGAATACGGACAACGGTGGAAGGCGCTCCTCCGGCCGGATAGGGCGGTTGCCGGAGGATCATGCTTTTGTTGTGATTCGCCGCTTCGTCGCTTGATGGCGACAGCGAGGAAGGTGCTTCAGAGATGAGGGTCTTCGTCAGTTCCGGGTCCAGGTGTTCCGGGCGGGAGGCCGCGGGTCGGCCGCTGGTGTTGGCACTGGTGGCCGTCAGCGGGGTGGAACTCTGGACGGCCAATGTTTGGGCCGTGGGGTGAGAGGACCAGCGCACCGCGATGAAGCCGTGCTGGTCCTGCAAAAGCGGCGAAAGTCCTGTCCGCGCCGGAACGAGGATGCTCAAGGGGCCGGGCCAGAAATCTTGGGCCAGTCGGTCCAGAAGATGGTCGCGATGATCCGTGACCATGGCCAACTGATCCGGTGCGCCGATGAGCACGGGCAAGGGCTTGCCCTGGGGGCGGCCCTTGGCCCGGAAGACTCGCAGGACGGCGTCCGGCGATCGAATATCCGCGCCCAGGGCGTAAAGGGTTTCCGTGGGATAGACGACCAACGCCCCCCGGGTGATGGCTTCCACGGCCAGGGCAAGTTCCTGCTGACGGAGCTTTGCGGAAATTATCGCCTTCATTTTCGGGATGCTTCACTTCGCCGGTTAAACTGGTTGACACGTTCACAGGTAGGGGAGGGCTTCAAGCCCTCCCCTACCTGTGAACTCCAGGCCGCATGCGAAATGAAATCGCCGCGATGGGGCACGTCGGCAACCAATTATGAGCCATTCTTCTTTCTCGCGTCCAGTTGCGATTTCATCGGGTCATCCAGGAGCGAACCAGCTCCTCCATTTCTTCCGGATCAAAACTGGGCCGATCGTAGCTTCCTCGTGCTCGACGCTGCCGCCAAGCCTCGTAGAGGATTACAGCCGCGGCCACGGAGACGTTCAGACTCTGGATCATGCCCTGCATGGGGATAAACAGATTGTCCGGGATCAGGGCGTCCAGGGCCGTATCCTGGCCGCGGTGCTCGTTGCCCAGGAGGATGGCCGTGGGGCCGGTGAAGTCCCATTCCGGGAGCGGTTTGGCGTCAACGGTCAGGTTGGTGCCGAGGATCTGGTAACCCTGGGCGCGAAGTCCGCTGATCATGGCCGCGGCGTCATGGTGGCGAACCCGGTCCACCCATTTTTTGGCCGAGGCCGAGGAGCGCTTGCCCACCAGGGGAAAGGACTCGCGGGTATAGTACAACTGCACGCCGTGGACACCGAAGGCGTCGCAACTGCGCAGGATGGCGGAGACGTTGTGCGGGTCGTGAATGTTGTTCAGGATCAGGGTTAGGTCTTTCTGGCGTTTGGCCAGGACTTCCCGGATTCTGAGGATACGCTGTTCGGTGATGGAGGTTTTCATGTTCATGGTAACGGTTGATTCCCCAGGGGGTGCGGGCCAGTTACGGCATTACGGAACTCGCTCCAGGATGACCACCGCGGCGGCGGTATCCCGTCCGTGGGTCAGGCTGAGGTGGATGTGACGCGCTCCGAGCTTGGCGGCGGCGCTTTGGGCCGCACCGGAGAATTTCAGCTCCGGTTGGCCGGAAGGGCGTGAGGACACTTCGATCTGCTGGAACGTGACGCCGTCCCGGAATCCGGTTCCCAGGGCCTTGACCGCGGCTTCCTTGGCCGCAAACCTGGAGGCCAGATAGGGGACCGGTGATCCGACATGGAGCCGGGCCTGCTCAGCTTCCGTGAGCACGCGCTGGGCGAAGGTCTCGCCGAAGCGTTCCCATATCCGCTGAATCCGGTCCAGTTCCACCACGTCCAGACCCAGGCCGACTATGGGCATGGGCTCTTCCATGGTTCGTTTTGTGAAGACGACATGTTTCCTGGGGGTCAGGCGGAAAAAGTCCGGATGATGTCTGCCATCTCGCGAACCGCCTGGCCCAGACCGACGTGAATGGCTCTGGCCATGATGCTGTGGCCGATGGAGTATTCCTCGATGCCGGGGGTTTGGGCAAAGGGCAGGATGTTCGTATAGTTCAGGCCGTGGCCGAGGTTGACCTTCAGCCCGATTTCCCGGGCCAGCCGGATGCCGTGAAGGATTTTGGTCTGCTCGGCCACGCGCTGTCCCCGGCTCGGCGCGTCCGCGTAGTGGCCGGTATGGATTTCAATATATTCCGCGCCGATGGCCTTGGCGGCCTGGATCTGTTCCGGGTCCGCGTCGATGAACAGGCTGGAGAGTATACCGGCGGCGTGGATGTCCGCCAGGTAGTCCCGGAGATCCTGCTCCCGACCAATGAGATTCAATCCGCCTTCGGTGGTCAGTTCTTCCCGTTTTTCCGGGACCAGGCAGACCATGTGCGGAATGGTGGCCAGGGCAATGGCGTGCATTTCGTTCGTAGCGGCCATTTCCAGGTGCAGGTTGGTCTGGACGGTCTGCTTGAGCAGGGCCAGATCCCGATCCTGGATGTGCCGACGATCCTCGCGCAGGTGAACGATGATCCCGTGGGCCCCGCCCAGTTCGGCCAGATGGGCGGCGGTGACCGGGTCGGGCTCCCGGCCCATCCGGGCTTGGCGCAGGGTGGCGACATGGTCGACGTTGACGACGAGAACGGGCATGGGGCTTGGTCTCCTTTCTGGTGAATTTTGGACATGGTGGCGAGAAAAAAACGTCGTGTCCAACGGTTGTCGATAGTGCAGGGAATATTGCACTTTAGTCCAAAAGAACATGGTTGGTAAAGTGGTGGATTGTCAGGCTCCTTTGGTTGAGTGCCTTCTCAAGGTGATTGAGTGAGGGAATTGGCCTGGTGGTTACTTTCTTCGCTTCCGTTTCGCTTTTTCAAAATATTTCTGTTTGGTTTTTGCATAGCGCACGGTGGTCCAGAGTGCGGCGAGTATCCCGCTGATGAAGACCATGAGCATGCTCACGGTGCGCTGAACCTGCCACCGTTGGGTGGTCATCCACTCCGTGGCCCAGATCGAGCCGGATGCTTGGATGACGTTCAACAAGACCGGTACCGCAATGATCGAGGCCAGCAATCCGAACATGGCCAGCCAAAGGAATGTTCTACTCAAAAACAGGAAGAAGAGCGCCCCTTCCCTGAGGATCATCAAGCTTTTCGTGCGTTTGCCCATCCTGTCCAGGATGTCGTTCGCCTCTTTCATTTCCAACGTGGCTTGCCGGAAGAAGCTGCCGTTGTGCAGGTCCGACTTGGTAATGCGCTGAAGAATGCGGCCTGCCTGGTTATAGTCGCGGTTGGTTTTTCTGATCAGCTTTGGAAAGGGAAAATAGGCGATTTCTTCAAAAATGGTTTGAGCCCGTTCGATATTTTTATGGGCTTCCTTCTTCAAAGACGCCACGGCTTCCTTGATTTCCCGGTCAGTCTCTCTCTGCAGTTTTTCCGTGACTTCAGCCACCTTGGTGAAGGAGACAAAATTTTCCACCTGGCTGCTTTCCTGGAGGATCTCGGCGCGTTCCTCGGTGTTTTTACGAAATTGGTTGTCCGGAACGAACCATGTCTCCAGTTTCGTGCGAAGTTGCTTGAGCGCGTCCTGCTCTTTTTCGGCCTTTTGCATCGCCGCCGTCCAGGGGCCGGACAGGGCTGAAAGCAAAAAGGAGCGTCCTCGCTCAAGCTCGTGGTCGCACAGGATACGGTTGAAAAAATGTGGTTCCTGGATGATCAGGTCGGCGAAAATCGTCCAGGCTTGATCCAGAAAGCCCTTTTTGGTGAGGCAAACCGCCTGACGGTAGCGGGGCTCCAGCCATTTGGATGAATAGCGAAGGGAGTCCGAGTATGATTGATGGGCTTGGTCGTAGCTCCCTTGGACTTCGAGCAATCGGGCCTTGAGAAACAGCACGTACCCTTGCTGCAACGGAGTGTAGCAAAGATTTTGGGCATTTTTCCAGTGTCCCTCGGCTTGGCGTGGATTACCCGTCTCCAAGGCGATGAATCCCAGCAGGACATGAGGTTGATAGCTTTTCGACGTTCGCAGGATGGCTTGCTGCATCATGCGCTCGGCTTGAGGATAGTTGCCCGAACGGGTGTTTTCCAGGGCCGACCAGACGTATTCGCCCTCGGGCGGGTTGAGTTGGCGCAGTCCGTCCGGCAACTCCTTGCCGCGGCTTCGCCAAACCATGCGCATCATCCGGTGCTGGGCCGGACAATTGATTTCAAAAACAGTTTTGAGGAAGGTATGTTCCGGGCCCTCGGCCAGCAACAGTTCCGACATGGTGGCGAGGTTCCCGTTGCCGACGGTTTTGTCCAGGGTTTTGACGGCCTGGGCCAGTTCCTTGATGTCCATGGCCCCGAATTTGTCCCAGACTCCCGGCTCCGGGTTGAAGATCTGCCGACTGGGGCACTTCGATGATTCGTGGGACTTCATGCCGCAATAAAAGCAGAGCGCGTTGTTTCCGACGGACAGGGAAGCGGATGCAGGAAAGTCCACTCTGCGACGTCCCGAGGATTCGCCGCTGGAAAGTCCGAGTTGGCATAGAGCGTCCAGAGGCTGATCGCCCGCTGTATCCAGAAAGGTGATCTCGAACTCGTCGCGCAGTAACAGTCCCGCGCTCAGGGGCAGATGAGGGGTGTCCGGGGCGAGACGGTCCCAGTCAATCAAGACCTTGGTCAGTAGATCGTCGTTGAAGCTCAGGCCTTGAGATTGGACCGCGCAGTACAGGCAAGGCCAGTAGGCGTCTGGTTCGTCGGCTTTGACATGCGCGATGGTCGCCAGGATTTCCCGAATCCAGGAAGAGAGCTGGTTCAGTCCTTCGATTTTGAAGACGAGCAGGTTGGCTTGGTAAATATTGCGGAGGCCTAGGCGATCAAGAATGCCTTTCAGACGCATGTGGAAATTTTTCCAACCCAGGACATAATTATCGTTTTGCCTGTCCTGCATGGGCTTGATGAAAAAAAACCACCCCAGATCCGCGTCCAAGGAAAACCCGGGGTCGACCTTGATTGCGTGCCAGTTGATGGGCGTCATCCCAAACAGAGGCGGACGCTGTTCGACTCCCAGGCCGGGAAAGTTGGAAACGTGACTGATGACCTCCGGATGGACCCAGACGTCGAAGGACTCCCCTGGGTTGATCTTTTGCTCCGTGAGTTGATTTGTGATGCTCAACGAGAGTTCGCTATTCGATTCTCCCAGGATCAG
The DNA here is from genome assembly GCF_003046795.1 of Desulfonatronum sp. SC1. Taxonomy (NCBI): domain Bacteria; kingdom Pseudomonadati; phylum Thermodesulfobacteriota; class Desulfovibrionia; order Desulfovibrionales; family Desulfonatronaceae; genus Desulfonatronum; species Desulfonatronum sp. SC1. The sequence goes on from NZ_PZKN01000025.1 coordinate 18,380, forward strand.
TTTGGCCGGCAATACCTGGCTCAGGACCGGTTCCGGATGGACCTGGGTCCAAAGTAGCATTCTCGCCAGGGCTGGAAAGACCTGGGCGTTTTGAAAATACCACAAGCTTTGGTTGGAGCCTACGCTGATCTTGATTCCACCGAAGCGCGTCAAGGTCTGATGGATGGTGCTGTTGGCGTTTTTACGCCAGAGTACCCAGACGCCGAATCCGGACAGCACCAATCGAGGGTTGGTCACTTTGGGAAGACTTTTCAAGATATCGGAAAGCGGATACATGGCTTCCTCGTGAGAACTGGCGGTTATTCAGAAGGCAAGGAGCGCGGTTCTCGGTTCACGGTTGGTCGAGTGTAGTCAAGGGGGAGTCCGGTTCAGGGACGGCAGCCTCTGATAAGAGACGTTTCAGATGTTGCCGCCAATCTTGGTGCATAACACAGAAACCATAAGGATGGGGCTATGGATATCAGCAAGGCCATCGCGGCATTGAAACAGGAATCCGGTTTCGCGGACAACGTGGGCATGGTGCTCGTGCATAACGGCACTGTTCGTAGCTGGTCCAGAAAGGACAAGCAACAGGTCACGGCCTTGGAGGTGACGCCGGATCAGAAAAAAATTCAAGAACTGGTCCGGGAATATTCCGCCAAGCCGGGCATTTTTCGAATCGTGGTGGAGGCTAGGTCCGGTCTGTTCCAGCCTGGCGACGACCTGCTGTTCATCATTGTGTCCGGGGATGTGCGCGAGCACGTCAAGCCTGTTCTTTCAGAGCTTTTAGAGCGAATCAAGGCCGAAGGAGTCAGCAAACGGGAGATTCCAGCCACGGGCCCAGCCATCGCTTGATCCGTTCGGCCTCCTCGGGCTTGTCATGCTTGAGACAGCCGCTGATGTAGACTCGGGCCTTTGCTCGGAGCTCCCGGAGCGCGGCGGAGCGTTGCGACGAAGACAGAACTTCGGTTCGCAGCAGTTTGGCCAGGGCCTGGATCCGGTAGAGGTCCAGGCCGATGATTTTTTTGGAGAGTTGGTCCGGGTGGCCCCCGGTCTTGTGGACCAGCTTTTCCGGGCAGAAGCCTACGGGATGGCGGACCAGGGTTCGCAGCCAGAGGTCGTAATCTTCGCAGGCCGGGAGGGTCGGGTCGAAAGGCCCAACCTCTTCCCAGAATCGGCGGTCGAACAGCACGCAGGACGGGCTGATCAGGCACAGCTTTAGGGCGTCTTCAAAAAACCAGCCCTCGGGCTTGGCATGTTTGACCATGGGGTTGACCCGACGTCCGTGGCGAATCCAGATTTCGTCGGTCTGGGAAATGCGCCAGCCTCCGGCCTCGTGGCAGGCGAGGTGGATCGCCAGTTTTTCCGCCAACCACCAATCGTCCGAATCCAGTAGCGCCAGATACTCGCCTTGGGCCGCGGCCAACCCCGTGTTGCGGGCCGCGGAAACGCCTTGGTTTCGTTCGTGGCGCAGAACCCGCATCCTCGGATCCCGGATTTCGCGTAATACCGATGGGGTCGCGTCCGTGCTCCCGTCGTCCACCACCAGCACTTCCATTGCCCTCCAGGAACCGTTGCGGTCTCGCTGAGCCAGCACGGAGCGGATCGCTCGGAGGACCTGCTCCGGGCGGTTGAAGACCGGAATGACAATGGAAACCAGCACGACGCCTTCTTCGGACTCAGCGCGGGTGGGGAGTCGAGCCTTGGTCAGCCGAGTTTTGGCCCAAGGGCTGGATGTGGGAGCAGTGCATGGAGTTCAGCGGTTGCCCTCGGTCTCTACGTAAGCAGGTGGGCGCTTCCAGTCCGAGAGGAAGAAGAGCGCCTTAATGGGCCCCAGGGGAGAGACCAGTTGGATCCTGACATCCTCCCACCGTGGTGCGGAGGTGGTGGAAAAGACCCCCTTGATGCGGATATCTTGCGCGAGGGACTCGGTGAGTGGTGTCGGATGATGTTGCATTACTGAAGGAAATAGGAAAAAGTTGATGTGTCGCCTCGCACGGACTTTTTTTTGTAGTTGGCAACAGCGGGGGACGCAAGCGACCAGAGAAGGGAAGTAGGGGCAATATGTTCTTGATGGTCACTGAGTCGAGGACTGGTTGGAATCGAAATCCAAGTCGAAATCGAAATAGTCATCGTGATGCATCTTGGTCACGGGCCCTATTCAATTGCGATTTCGATACGGATTAAAGAAAACTATCGATACTCAAAAAGGGGTGAGGATATGAGCGACGTCATCCTGGTGACCGGCGGGGCCGGGTACATCGGCAGCCAGACCTGTAAGGCCCTGGCCGAGGCCGGATATCGACCGGTAACCTTGGACAACATGGTTTACGGCCATGAGTGGGCCGTGCGCTGGGGAGAACTGGTCAAGGGAGACATCCTGGACGGGGCCGCGCTGGATGCGTTGTTCGCGGCTCATGCGCCCAAGGCGGTGATCCACTTCGCGGCCTATGCCTATGTGGGCGAGTCCGTGACCGATCCACAAAAATACTACCGCAACAACGTGGCCGGGTCGCTCAGCTTGCTGGAGGCCATGCTCCGGCACGGGTGCCGACGGATCGTCTTTTCCAGCACCTGCGCCACCTACGGCGAACCGCTGGAGATTCCTATTCCCGAAACCCATTCCCAGCATCCGGTCAATCCCTATGGCTGGAGCAAGCTGATGATCGAAAAAATGCTTCGGGACTTCGATGCGGCCTATGGTCTGCGTCACGTGGCCCTGCGCTACTTCAACGCGGCCGGGGCTGATCCGGACGGAGAACTGGGCGAGGAGCACGATCCGGAAACCCACCTGATTCCGCTGGCCGTGCTCGCGGCCCAGGGCAAGCGCGGGCCGTTGTCCGTTTTTGGCCGGGATTATCCGACTCCGGACGGGACGGCGATCCGGGACTATATCCATGTCGCCGACCTGGCCCGGGCCCATGTGGCCGCGTTGCGATTCCTGCTGGCCGAGGACCGTAGCGATGCGTTTAATCTGGGAACCGGCTCGGGGCACAGCGTGCGCCAAGTCGTGGACATGGTCCGAGAAGTGGGCGGACGAGAGGTGCCGACCCTGGACGCCCCCCGGCGGGCCGGAGACCCCCCGGCCCTGGTGGCCGTTGCGGACAAGGCCCGGGCCGTTTTGAAATGGGAGCCGAGCCTTCCTCGGTTGCGGGACATCGTCCGGACTGCCTGGGACTGGCACGCCGGGCGGGGATGATTGCACGTCGGTCGGCCCGGTGACTGTCCTTCTTTGGGAATGTCGTCACACCATGATCCTGAACCACCGCCCCGTCGTCGAAAACGACCTTCACGCCATTTGCGCGTTTCCGCGCAACGAGGATGAGCTGTTCTTCGCGTATCCCAAGGCCACGTATCCGCTGACGCCGCCTCAACTGCTGGAGGCCGTCCGGCGACGCTCGGACTCCACGGTGGTGGAGGATGACGGGAACGTCGTCGCGTTCGCCAATTTTTATCGCTGGGAAACGCAAGGGTGCTGTTCCATCGGCAACGTTATCGTCTCCCCGGCGGCGCGAGGGAAAGGCGTGGGTCGGTACCTCGTGGAACGGATGATCGATCTTGCTTTCGCGAGATATCGGGCCATTGAGGTGACGGTGTCGTGCTTCAACCGCAACGCTGCCGGACTACTGCTGTATCCCCGGCTGGGGTTTCAGCCCTATGCCGTGGAGGAACGGCGTGATAAGAGTGGGAGCCGGGTCGCGCTGATTCATATGCGGCTGCGCAACCCGAACTGAGTACCATCGAAACAGAGAAAACAGGAGACGATCATGAGTGCATGTTCCGTGGTGATTATGGGAGCCAACGGCAGGATGGGCGCGACGTTGGCGCGGTTGGCGCGGGAGGATTCGGAACTGACTCTGGCCGGAGTGGTGGAACGTCCGGGACATGAGCAGGGCTTGGAGGCGCACGGTTGCGTGCATGGGGATAGCCTGGAGCAGGTGCTGGACGGACTTGGCGACGCGGTGGTCATCGATTTTACCGCGCCGGAAGCCTCGGTGGTCACGGCCAAGACCGTGGCCAGGACCGGGCATCGGGCCGTGATCGGGACCACGGGCATGACCCGGGAGCAGACCGAGGAACTGCGCGAGGCGGCCAAGGTCGCGCCGGTGCTCTGGGCCCCGAACATGAGCGTGGGCGTGAACGTGCTGCTGCGTGTCCTGCCTCAGCTCGTGGCCTTGCTGGGTCCGGCCTACGACCTGGAGCTGATGGAAATTCACCACAAGGCCAAGAAGGACGCGCCCAGCGGCACGGCGGTCAAACTGGCCCAGTGTCTGGCAGAGGCCAAAGGCTGGGAGTACGACGCGGTCAAGCGCTGCTGCCGGGAGGGCATCATCGGCGCTCGTCCGGCGGAGGAGATCGGTGTGCAGACCTTGCGCGGCGGGGACGTGGTCGGGGATCACACGGTCTATTTTTTCGGCCCCGGGGAGCGGATCGAGGTCACTCACCGCGCCCATTCCCGTGAAACCTTCGCTCAGGGCGCGCTGCGGGCCGCCAAATGGCTGTCCGGTCAACAGCCCGGCAAGCTCTACACCATCGCGGACATGCTGGATACGGCGTTGTAAGGGATATGGCTGTTCTGAAATATCGTTTTGAATTGGGTGGTGCAGGCATCCTGCCTGCACGGACAGGCAGGATGCCTGTCCCACCATTTTGACATGCCTCCTGCCCACTCTCGCGGAGCAAAAAGCACGGGCGGGGAAAATAACGGTAAATGAAGATCAGCCAACTCCCTAAGGCTTGGCAGCAAGCTGCCTCATGTTTTCAGAAGCAGATCCGCCACGGCGTCCAAGTCCGGTGCCAGAATGTCCGGATGGTCCGGGTTTGTCAGCGGGTGCAGGGCCACGGCCTTTGCGAGCTGATTCGGCAGGCCCAGGTCTATGGCCGCGTGGCGGCCATGCCCCGTGAGCACCAGGGCCGCGGCGGCCAGGCCCGCGGATCGGGCGAAGCGGATGTCCGCCATCTTGTCGCCGATCATGACGGTCCGGGCCGGATCCAGACCGTGCGAGGCCCGCAGTTCCTGCCACAGGCCGGGCAGAGGCTTGCGGCAGGCGCAGCCGTCATCCGGCCCGTGGGGACACATCACCGTGGCCGTGAGCTCCACGCCCTCCTCGCGCAGCAGTTGGAGCAGGCGTTCCTGCACGGCCTCGTATTGGGCTAGGGAAAAATAGCCTCGCCCGATGCCGGACTGGTTGGTGACCAGGAAAAGGCGTCGGCCGGAATCCATCAGGGCGCGCAGGGCCGTGCCAGCGCCCGGAATGAGTTGGACGCCGTCCGGATCGGCCAGGTAGTGGCGCTCTTCGATGACCGTGCCGTCGCGGTCCAGAAGGATGTTTTGGATTTGTTCGTGCATGGATTGTCGCTGAATTGGTTTCGGTGCGTCGGGCTTGGTGCGTTAATCGTGAACGCGTGCCAAAGTCCCATTGGAATGCGGATGTTTCGTTGATCACCCATCAACGATCAACCGTCAACCATCAACGAGCGAGACGCAAAACGATGTTTTGCACCCCGCTCCCGTCAGGATGGCGTAATGTTTGAGTTGCTGTTGGTGATCGGTCTGGCGACCTTGGTTTCGGGGCTGTGCTCGTTGTCCGAGGCCGTGCTCTATTCCGTGCCCTGGAGCCATCTGGAACGGATGCGCAAGAGCGGAAAGAAAAGCGGAGTGTTGCTCTTTGAACTGCGCAACAACGTCGAGCGGCCCATTGCCGCGATCCTGACCCTGAACACCGTGGCCAACACGGCCGGAGCCGCGGTGGCCGGGGCCTTTGCCGCGGCGCTGTTCGGCACGGAGAGCCTGATCTATTTTTCCGCCGTGTTCACGATGATCATTCTGGTCTTCGCCGAGATCATTCCCAAAACCATGGGCGTGATCTATTCCCGGCAGGTGGCCGGTTTCCTGGCCCAGCCCTTGTGCTTCCTGGTGGTGCTGTTCAGCCCGGTGATCTGGCTGATGAACCGGGTGACGTTGTTGATCGGGCGTAAAAAGATCGGCCCGGACGCCACGGAGGACGACCTGCGGGCCGTGATTAGCCTGACCCGCAGGGCCGGGGCGATCAAGCCCTATGAGGAAATGTCCATCCGCAACATCCTGTCCCTGGACACCAAGATGGTCAAGGACATCATGACCCCGCGCACGGTGATCTTCTCCTTTCCGGCTGAACTGAGCGTGGGCCAGGCCAGAACGTTGAAGACCGTGTGGCCGCACAGTCGCATCCCGGTATACGAGGACGAGGACCAGGAAGATATCGTGGGAATCGTGTACCGGCGGGAGTTGCTGGAAGCCCTGGCCAACGACCAGGACGATCTGGTGCTGGGCAGGATGATGAAGCCGGTCCAGTTCGTTTTGGAATCCATTACCCTGGATAAGCTGTTGGTGCGCTTTCTGGAGTCCCGGATGCACCTGTTCATTGTTCTGGATGAATACGGCGGCCTGGCTGGACTGGTGACCCTGGAAGACGTGCTGGAGGAAATCCTGGGCAGTGAGATCGTGGACGAGACCGACCAGGTCGTGGATATGCGCGAGCTGGCCCGGCAGCGGCGCAGCCAACTGGTGGTGAAAAAGACGACGTCCCAGGCGTCATGATGGAAGGAACGCTCGAGCTTCGCGGCTTGTGGCGGCTTCCAGCACCGTGACGATCCGTTGAGCGTAGAGGTGTTTTTTCAAGATGTGGTCGCGCCACGCGCGTCCGAGATCCTCGATCAGGGAAGAGTCCTTGTCCAGCCTGCGTATGAGAGCGTGCAGTGATGCCGGAGTTGCGAAAGCGACTTCCTGGACCAGTTCCGGGTCGAAGATCTCCAGGCCCGGGGTGAGATCCGTGAGCAGGAAGCCTCCCGCGGCCCAGACGTCGAAATTTCGCTGGGTCAGCCCGTGGGGCAGGAGCAGGCTGGTCAGGTTCAGGGTGAAGCGGGCCTGACGGTATATTTGAACCAAGGGGCCGTAATAGTCCACTTCCGGGCGGACGTCGCTCTCTTCAAGCAGGTCGTTCCAGCCCGTGTCTCCGAAAACGGTCAGATTCCCATCCCCGCCCGCCGCCTGAAGATATGCCGCGCGGCGACGTCGACTGAACTCCTCGGCGGCGAACCCCACCTGACGCACGGCTTGTCCCGGCCACAAAACCGGGAAACGCAGCTGTTGCCACCACCAGGAAAAGTCCGGTCGTCCGCCCTGGGCCATGAAGGCCGTGGCCGTGAGTTCCAGGTCTTCCGGGACGACGCACCCGGCGAAGAATCGTTTCTTGCCCGGAAACGCCGAGCGCCCGACGAACACGATCCTACGCCGAAGATCAAACCAGTCACCCCTTGGGGCTGGAGGTGTTTCCTGATTCAGAAAATGCTCGGCCGCGGCCAGGGGCAGATGGAAGACCCTGGTCGCGCCGTGGTCAAGCAGGCGGGGGATGAACCAGTCGTCCGTGACGAACAACCGGCACTGCTTCCAGTAGGCCGAGCGCAGTCCGGACAATAGATGGAACGGGTTGTCCACGCACCAGACGCAGACCTGAATCCCGGCTTGTCGAAGCAGTGCGTGGTTTTGGCCCAGAGGGTCCAAGCCCTGGAAATTGACGCTGAAAAACAGGTTCGGTCGCTGTTCCCGCAACCGTTCCAGGGTTTCCCGAGGCGACATGGATTCCGGTACGAACCGTACGGTCAGTCCCTGGGAGGTGAAGGCTCGGCTCAGTTCTCGGGTCAACAGCCTATGTTCGGATGAAGGCAGCCAAACAACGGCCTTGTCTTGGACGGTCGGGGGCGGAAGCCGTCGCAGGGCGGCCAGGGCCAGCACCGGGGACCAGAAGTCCGGGAAGAGGGTCAATCCCGGTCCGTAGAACAGGATGGTCCTGGCGGTCAGCTCCGGGTCGTCCAGGTCTTCCAGGGATACGGCCCGCCAATGCGAGGGCAGGGCGGCTCGGTGACCGGAGGGTGCCTGGTGTTGGATTTGACGTTGCAGCTCCGGGCATTCCAGGTAGGCCACGTCGCCGCGCCCTCGGAGCATGTCCACGGCAACCGTCGGGTCCGGCCCGATGCCCAGCAGGAGAACTCCAGGGTTTTCAGCTCCGTCTCCGGCGTGCAGTAACTGATACTGTTCCGGATTGTCGGGAAGAGACTTGCGGCGTCCGAATTGGTCCAGAACCTGAATGCGTTGAGGTCGATTTTTTCGGGCTTCCGTCGGTTTGCCGGTCATTGGGGGCGCTTGGCTCTGGAGCGGGTTTCAGGTAAGCTGCCCGGCGGAAACAGAGGTGGGCAGGATGAAAACGTATCGGGATCATTACTTTCAACGGGCCAAGCAGGACAACTATCCGGCTCGTTCGGTGTACAAGCTCAAGGAAGCGGACAAGCGGTTCAAGCTGTTGCGTCCCGGTCAAAAGGTGCTGGATCTGGGCGCGTCACCGGGGTCGTGGTCGCTGTTCGCCGCCGGGAAAGTCGGTCCCGCGGGCCGCTTGCTGGCTCTGGATCTGAATCCATTAACCATCGAGCTGCCCGAACAGGCGCTGTTCATGCAGGGAGACGTTTTCGACGAGTCCGGAGACGGCTATCGCCTGATCCTCGAAACGGCCCCGTTTGACGTGGTGCTCAGCGACATGGCGCCCCGCACCACGGGCGTCAAGTTCGCGGACCAGGCCCGTTCCCTGGACCTGGCCGATCAGGCCCTTGCACTGTGTAAAGCCTGCCTGATAAAGGGCGGCTCGTTCGTGGTCAAGTTCTTCGAAGCCCAGGAAGCCAAGCTGTTGCTGGACGAAATGCGGACCGTCTTTGCTCGGGTCCAAGGCTTCAAACCCAGAAGTTCCCGGGCGGAGAGCAAGGAAATGTTCTACATCGCCACCGGGAAGAAATAGGCGGACCTCACGTTGGGCTTGATGCGGGTCGGTATTATTCTTCATATGGGGTAACTACCTAGCACAGAGTAATGCCGTTGCCGGGGTCGGAGTCGGAATCGGAATCGGGATCGAAAACGCTGGGAGGCGTTCAAATTTTTTTTCTGTTCCGATTCCGATCCCGACCCCGATGGCCGCAGGAAGAGCACACAACGTGTGCCGAGTAGTTACAATCAAACGTTAATCAAGGATACTCCATGGCAGGACACAGCAAGTGGAAAAACATCCAGGCCCGTAAATCCGTGCAGGACAAAAAACGGGGCAAGGTCTTCACCAAGGTGACCAAGGAAATCATGCTCGCGGCCAGGCAGGGCGGCGGTGATCCGGACATCAACGCCCGGCTGCGTACGGCCATTGCCGCGGCCAAGGCCGTGAACCTGCCCAAGGACAAGATCGACACGGCCATGAAAAAAGGGACCGGCGAACTGGGCGGCGAGGCCCTGGACGAGATCACTTACGAGGGCTACGGGCCGGGCGGAGTGGCCATTCTCGTGGACGCGGCCACGGACAACCGCAACCGGACCGTGGCGGATGTTCGGCACATCTTTTCCAAGAACGGCGGGAACCTGGGCGAATCCGGGTGCGTGGGCTGGATGTTCGACAAGAAGGGCGTGTTCACCTTCAACCGGGCCGACCATACCGACGAGCAACTCCTGGAAATCGGTCTGGATGCCGGGGTGGAGGACATCCGCGAAGACGGTGAAGTCTGGGAGGTCAGCACGTCTCAGGAGCATTTCCAGGCCGTGCAGGAGGCTTTTGCCGCGGCCGGACTGACCTCGCTGAGCGAAGAAGTGACCATGGTTCCCCAGAACCTGGTTCCCGTGGACGTGGAGATCGGACGTAAGATCATCCGGTTGATGGATGCCCTGGAAGACTATGACGACGTCCAGAACGTGCATGTGAACTGCGACTTTCCGGAAGAATTGATGCAGGATGAATAGCCGGTCGAGGACGATTCCCTTGCCTGGGCCAGGACCTGGGCCAGGACCTGGGTCTGGGCCAAGGGGAAGGGATTGATCGTCCTGGGGATTGATCCCGGCTCGCGGATCACCGGGTACGGTCTGATCAGCGAGATTTCTGGTCGGTTGTCCCTGATCGACGCCGGGACCATCCGGACCACCCCGGACGCCGGGATGGATGTCCGCCTTGGCCAGATTTTTTTTCGGCTCGTGGAAATCATCTCCCTGCATCAACCCGCCAACAGCGCCATTGAAAACGTGTTTCAGGCTCGCAACCCGTCTTCCGCGCTCAAGCTCGGCCAGGCTAGGGGCGTAGCCATCGCGGCCTGCGCCCAGGGTAGGGTTCCGGTGTTCAGCTACGAGCCGACCATGATCAAGAAAAGCATCGTGGGCGTGGGGCGGGCGGAAAAGTCCCAGGTGGCCTTCATGGTGGCGCGGCTTTTGGGGGTATCCAAGCCGGACTGGGCTCTGGACGCCAGCGACGCGCTGGCCGTAGCCATCTGTCACGTCAACCAGCAGCGCTTTTTTCGTCTGACCGACGGGAGCCGAAATCATGGCTGAACGCCAAACCCGTCATCCCCGCGAAGACGGGTATCCGGATCATGCTCGCTTGGTTGTTGTACAGTTACAAGGTTGCCGCCTCTCTTGGCGGTTCCCTCGCCAAGCTTCCCTTCTTCTCACCCGTTCGAGGCACTCGTGATCGGATACCTGCAAGGCCAGATTCTGCAAAAGATTCCAAAGGGCTGCATTCTGGTCACCTCCGGAGGGGTGGGGTACGCCCTGGTTTTGCCGGTGCGAGAGATTCAAAATCTGTCTGCCCCCGGAGACGAAGTCGCCTATTTCGTCTACACCCTGGTCCGTGAGGACGCCCTGGAACTGTATGGCTTCACGACATGGGAAGAGCGGGCCGCTTTCGAGATCATGCTGAGCATTTCCAAATTGGGTCCGAAAACCGCCCTGGCGATCCTTTCCCATTTCGACCTGGCCTCTTTGCGGGAAACCGTGGCCAAGCAGGACGGCTACTCCCTGTCCAAGGTCCCAGGCATCGGCCAGAAGACCGCCCAGCGCATCCTTCTGGAGCTGCAAGACAAACTGAAGATCCTGCCCGCGGCCCCTCGCCAAGCCGGAGCTCCCTCCGGCCCGTCCTGGGTCCGGGGGGACATATTGGCCGGGTTGGTCAACCTCGGGTACTCTGAAGCCGAGGTCGCCCCTCTGGTGGATGCGGCCCTGCGAGACGAACCGGACCTGGCTCCCGGCGAGGTGATTCGGGTCGTGCTGAAAGGAATGGCGTCCCAAAAATGATTTCGGAAATAATCGTGAAAACGTCACGAACCAGCGGAAAAAGCGCTCATACTCATTTGCGTTGGATCAAGGACGGCTGTCGCCAAGCACGGCGAATACGTGAGCAAGCGCGATGACCCAGGCTCAAGCGTCACCCCAAACATTACCCATTGAAGAGACCATCCGGCCGAAACGGTTGGAGGACTTCATCGGCCAGGATGATTTGCGGGCCAATCTGCGGGTTTTTCTGCAGGCGGCCCGGGATCGCGGACAAGCCCTGGACCATACCTTGTTCTATGGCCCTCCCGGACTGGGTAAGACCACCTTGGCCCAGATCATGGCCAACGAGCTGGGCGTGAATCTTGTGACCACATCCGGTCCGGTTCTGGAGCGCAGTGGGGACTTGGCCGCCATCGTGACCAACCTGGGGCGTCAGGATCTGCTGTTCATCGATGAAATTCACCGCATGCCGGCCAGCGTGGAGGAGATTCTCTATCCGGCCATGGAGGATTTCAAGCTGGATCTGATTATCGGTCAAGGGCCGGGCGCACGCACCGTGAAGATCGACCTGGAACCCTTCACCCTGGTCGGGGCCACGACCCGCCTCGGCCTGCTGACCTCTCCGCTGCGGGATCGCTTTGGCGTGATTGCACGGCTGAATTTTTACAACGAGGCGGAGCTGGCGACCATCATCCGGCGGGCCGCGGCCCTGCTGTCCGCGACGATTACCGACGGCGGCGCATTGGAGATCGGCCGCCGCGCCCGGGGTACGCCCCGGATCGCCAACCGCCTGCTGCGCCGGGTTTGGGACTTCGCCTCGGTGCAGGGCGGCATACAAATCGACGCCCGGTTAGCCCAGGAGGCCTTGGGCCGGATGGACGTGGACGCCCACGGTCTGGATCAGATGGACCGGCGCATCCTCAGCGCTCTGATCAAGCAGTTCCAGGGCGGTCCGGTGGGGGTCAAGACCCTGGCCGTGGCCTGCTCTGAAGAGGTGCGGACCATCGAGGACATCTACGAGCCGTACCTGATCCAATGCGGGTTCATCAAACGCACGGCCCGCGGCCGCGTGGCCACGGCCCAGGCTTTCGCCCACCTCAAGGAACGCATTCCTCAAGCCTTCGCCGCTCGGGAGCAAGGGGCGTTGGATTTTGAGTAAAGGATATACATGTCTCAAGCCAAGTTGAACGTACGGCTTCTGTCCATGACCCCCGACGCCTTGGCCGTAATCTACGCCGCGTTTCGGCAGTGTTACAGCCCCGGATACGTGGGCGATCTCTGGCCGAGGCTGGTGGGAGGGGAGGTGGACCCAGCGGAGCAGGCCCGTTTCGTCGCGGACGTGATGGAGTCCGGCCATCACAGCCCGGTGGAGCACGTCAGCTTCACCTTTGCCGTGGAAGGGGTTTCCCGGGCCTTGACCCATCAACTGGTGCGTCATCGGCTGGCCTCCTATTCCCAGCAAAGCCAGCGCTACGTGAACGAGAGCGGGTTCGAGTACGTGCTGCCGCCCCAGATCGCCAAGATTCCGGAAGCCAGGGAACTGTTCGAGGAATTCATGGCCCGGACCGCCGAAACCTACGGGCGCTTGCGGGAACTGCTCCAGGCCCATGGCCGCAAGGGGGCCAAGGCCAACGAGGATGCCCGGTTCGTTCTGCCCCAGGCCGCGGAGAGCAAAATCGTCCTGACCATGAACTGCCGCAGCCTGCTGCACTTCTTCGCCCTGCGCTGCTGCGAGCGCGCTCAGTGGGAAATTCGGGCCATGGCCAAGGAAATGCTGGTCATTTGCCAAGAGCAGTTGCCGGTCGTGTTCCAGCACGCCGGGGCACGTTGCGTCGGCCTGGGGTACTGTCCCGAAGGGGAGCGCTTTACCTGCGGCCGCTATCCGTTGCAGCCGAAGCCGGCGCAATCCGGAGGATAATCTCCTCCCCTCGTTCGTCGCCTTCATTCAGGCCGTCTTTTTCTTCAAGAGTTTTTCCCGCGCATTGCTGATCCGAGGCGTTGCACGGCTTCAGCAAGTAGCGCAACTGGGCCACGGATCGCCCCGTCCGCTTGGCCAGTTCCTGGAGAGCCTCGAATTCCGGACGTTCGTATCGCTGATCTTCCATTTCCGCTTGTTTGACCGGCAACTCGCCCATGGGCGTCTCGGCCACGGTCTCTCCCCGGGCCAGGACGACTCGCTCCAGGCGTTGGCGCCGTACGCCCAGGGTTAATGTCTGCTGGAAGACGGCCTGTTGCACGGCGGCTGCATTCTCCGGCCTGCAGAGCACCTGAAGCTGGCCGCCCGGACGATTTTTCTTCATCATCCCCGGAAGAAACAGAACATCCAGTGCACCGACCTCGAACAACGCCTCGAAACAGCCCCCCAATTCCTCTCCGGTCAGATGGTCGATGTTCGTGGAGAACTGGACAACCTCTTCCGTGCGTTCCGTGCCCGCGTTCGGCGATTCCGCGCGGTCGGCGGGAGAGGAAGGGACATGGAGCAGGCAGCGCAAGGCGTTGGGCTGGTCGGCCAATTCCATAGTGCCGAGCCCAATGCCGCACCGGTGCAGCGTTCCTTGCGGTCCGGGACGGAATTCGTCCACCAGTTGGTCTACAAGAAGAGCCCCGGTGGGGGTGATCAGCTCCACCGTGTGGTCCGTGCTGAAAACGGGTTTACCGTGGAGCAGTTCCACCACCGCAGGGGCGGGCAAAGGCAGGAGGCCGTGGGCGCAGCGCACTTGGCCTCGAAACCAGGGCAGCGGTCCGGCATACACGGTGGCTATCCCCAACTCGTGCAGCCCCCAGAAAGCCCCAACTACGTCCACCACTGTGTCCACGGCGCCGACTTCATGAAAATGGATGGCCGACGGATCAACGCCGTGAACCTTGGCCTCCACTTCGGCCAGTCGCTCAAAGGCCCGCCTGGCGCGTCGTTCCACATCCGGAGCCAAGGCCAAGCCGTCCAGAAGTCGCAGAATATCCGGAAGACGGCGCAACGGCTGCGCGACGTTCGATCGTATTTCCAATCGTTTCCCCGCAAGTCCACACCGGACGTCTTGCTCCGTGCGCAGATTCAAATCCATTCCGGCCTGGTGAAAAAGCCGTTCCAGGTCGGCGATATCCAATCCAAGATCAATCAAGCCGGCGAGCAGCATATCACCACTGATCCCGCTAGGGCAGTCCAAATACAGTGCTTTCATGGTTTCCTTTCCAGAGCTGAACTGGTATGTCTTTCCCATTCGATAGATACAGGTCTTTCGGCATGAGCCGGGCGCGGCGACGACCCGGCAGCACGGGCCTTAACTGAGTGCTGAGAAAAGTTTTTTGTCAGCAGTCCGTTCAAAAACCTCAAGCGCAAGGAGCCAGAAAAGCTACCGGACACGTCCTGTGTCCGGCCCTCACGGGCTGTGGCTTCGCCACATTTTCGATTTACCGTACTGACAATCGAATCAAGGTCGAAGCGTATTTGCGATACGTGAGAGTTTGAACTTTTTGCGGCGACGCAGCAATTGGGAGTTTTTCAACGGACTGCTCATGTCTCATCTTCCAAGGAGGAACCATCAATGCTTATCAGTGATTGGATGACCAGGGAGGTCATTACCGTGGAGCCGGACGTCTCCATGATGAAAGTTTCCAAGATCATGAAGGAAAAGCGTATCCGTCGCCTTCCCGTGGTGGCTGCCGACAAGAAATTGCTCGGCATCGTCACGGACCGGGATATCAAGGAAGCCTCGCCGTCCAAGGCAACCACCCTTGATATCCACGAACTGTACTATCTCCTTTCGGAGATCAAGGTCAAAGACATCATGACCAAAAAGCCCTTCACCGTCCTGCCGGAGGACACCATTGAGCGAGCGGCCCTGGTCATGATGGAAAAGCGGGTCGGCGGCCTGCCCGTGGTCGACGCTCAGGGCAAGATTGCCGGGATCATTACGGAGAGCGACATCTTCAAGGTGCTGATTGCCATAACCGGAGCGCATTTCGGCGGCGTCCTGCTGGCTTTCAAGCTTCCCAACACCGAAGGCAGTCTCAAGGAAGTGCTTGAAGTGTTGCGCCACGAACAAGCCCGGATCATCAGCATCCTGACCTCCTACGGCCAGCAGGAGGAAGAAGGTTATCGGCAGGTGTATGTCCGGATTCAAGACCTGGAAAAGAACGTCCTGGATGCCTTGTTGGAGAAATTGAGAAAGCAGTTCGATTTGCTGTACTGGGCCAGAGATAGCCTGCACCCCGTAAAATAGAGGGGCGCGGCGATCAGGGCTGTTCCGGTGGCTTTTGGGAGGGGCGAGAGCTGTTGCAATCCAGAAAAGGGCAAAACGTCAGCGCTTCGTCGGTGATTCGATGGACGACGTCTCCAGCGGCAGAGCAGTCGCGGTGATACAAAATCAAGGGGGGCTCGACGGACAACCCGGGATTGCCCCCCTTTCCGGTTTCCAGCAACAGCAGGGAAGCCGACTTGTCTCGGTGAGCGTGGACCAGGCGCAAGCGTTTCGGCTCGAGCTTAACGGCCGCGAGATGGCCGAGGAGCCGTGGGAGATGCTCCGGCAGATGGACCATGTAGAGCCGCCCCTTGGTCGACAAAGCCCGTGACGCCGCTTCAAGGAAATCCTCGGTGCGCGTATCGGTTTCGAACATCGCGGATTGCCTTGCCGGGTTGGAGGGCATGCGCCCATGGCCGGATGGCCGATACGGAGGATTACAGAGCGCGGCATCAAAGCCGCCGGGGCGGAATCCCGGTATTTCGTTCATGGCCGCGACATTGCCCAAAACCGAAGTGAAGCGGGCCGCGAAATCGAGCTTCGCGGCATTGGCTTGGGCCGCGGCGACCATCTCTGGGTTCTTGTCCACCCCGAGAACATGAAACGATTTCACCTGGTCACACCTTTCCTGGTCAAGCAGAAGAAGTCCCAGGCTGACCACACCGCATCCGGTCCCTAGATCGATGACGTTTCGATGTTGGCGACCGGCCGCGAAACAGGCCAGCAAAAGGGCGTCGATGGAAAAGCGAAAGCCGTGCTCCGGCTGGACCAGTCCTCGGGGAAAGAGGCGTCGATGCGGATTGTCGGCGATTTGGGAGTGCATGGAAGTGTTTTGATTTGATGGGTGGCTTTTTCAAGCACCTGGGCACAGGTGGACCTTCGAAATATATTGCACAGTATCTTGGATGCTGGGATAAGACTTATTGCTGGCATGCTGGGAAGATTGATGTTTCCACTTGTCCCCGTCATGCGGCGTTGACGTTCCCGATTGTCAGGGTTAATGGGTAGCTCATGGACAACGATCTGCTTCAACGCTTACTTTTTCTGAATCCTTGGCTTAAAGGAGAGGTTTCGTCACGGAATTTTATTTCATCAAACATTCCGGATAAATACGTTCATCGATCCGTTGAGAAGGAAAGGCTTGAAGCACCTCTCTCAGGCAAGCCTAAGGTGCGGATGATCACTGGGCCGCGACAAGCTGGGAAGTCAACCCTGGCATGGAGAATCTTTCAAAATTCCGGACGATCTCCGCTTTTTCTGTTTTGCGAGGACATGCTCATCCGTTCCTGGTGTAGGGAGGTCATCCCGTTTTTGCACGACCTCAAGGAACTGCTCCCTGAACCAGTTCCCCTCTTTCTGGAAGAGGCTCAACACCTGACCGAAGCTGGTTTGTTCCTCAAAGGGCTGGTGGACTTAGGGCCTGTAAAGGAAATATGGGTAACAGGTTCATCAAGCTTTCATCTCCAGGCCAAAAACAGAGAGTCCTTGGCCGGACGGGCCATCAGGCACTCTCTCCTGCCTTTTTCCCTGGAAGAGACTGCCGCCTCAGACGCATCACTGCCGCCGCTATTAGCCATGGACAAACGCCGGGCACAGCTTGCTCGGCACCTGACTTTTGGCGGGTATCCTGAAGTCTGGTTCTCGGCCACGCCAGAGAAGGTGCTGTGGGATCTGATTCAGGCTTTTATCCTGCGCGACGCATCAGACATGTTTCATGTTCGGTATCCAGACGCCTTTCGTCGCCTTTTGAAGCTGCTGGCCTTTGACACTGGCAATCTCCTGAACATGTCCAACCTGGCTCAGGAATGTGGGGTGAACAGGAAAACTGTGCAAAACTACCTGGACATTCTTGAGGAAACGCATATCATTCGGCGCATTTTGCCATTCCAGGCGGGAAAGCGTTCAGAAGTGACACGTGCCCCCAAGTGTTACTTCGTGGACAATGGCATCCGCAATGTTTTGCTTGGCCTGACATCTGAAATGGATATCCTGGAGCGTCCGGATACAGGGGCTTTAGTGGAAAACTGGGTGCTTTCCGAATTGCTCAAAAACCTGCCAAACAGATGGTCCGTGCGCTACTGGCGATCGACTTCCAAAGCTGAAATGGATTTTGTCCTCAGTAACGGTCAAAGAATCATTGCCGTGGAAGTCAAAGCGGGTCGCATGGTCCGTCCGTCCGTTTCTCGTTCAGCCAGAAGCTTTTTGGAAGCCTACGCTCCTTTCATTCTTTTTGTTGTAAATCAGTCTTTGGATACGAAAGCTACCGTGCAGGATCGTCCTGTGCGGTTCATTCCGCTGGAAGCAGCCATCCCGGAAATTTTAAGGCATGTATCGGAGTAGAATACATGGTCAAAGGCGATGCGGATAGTTAAATAGTTTAATGGAGAAGTTGGTATGTCCCCATGTTATGGCTTTTGGAAATATTCTGGCGAGGTGGAGAAACTGCCTCCTGAAAATCAGGGTATGTTGGAGATATCGTCTACTCCGTGAAGGAGCAAATCACGGCATTTATACCAATGGGATAAAATTCATACCCATTAAGCGTCACAGGCAGCTTGACCGGATTACTGCCAACGAACTTTGCAAGCATGCAGGACTAGAGCCTGTTTTCTGATTCAGCATGAACATATCAGATATCAGGTTGTTGGACTTGAAAAAAAGTGGCCATCGGGAGCAATAGTTTTGCTTATATGCTACGGCTGAAAGTGGGTGCGGCTCCACGGAAAGAGGCAGTTGCTGTTATGCAGGAGGATCTTGGGAAATACGGTCAGGATGTCTGCGAGAATATGATTGACTGGGTAGTGTTCAGCTCTAGTGATTTTTGATTTTTGTCAAAGCATATTGGCTGTTTGGATCTAGAAGGCGGTGGTTTGAGCGACAAAAGTTGTCTGTAAGGGGTCGCCTTTCTTAGGGATCAAGGTTAATAATTACAAGGCGTTGCTCGTCTCAGAGACCCAGCCCAAACAGTGAGATTACGTTAATCTTTACGTACACTTGGTTTGTATAAGCTCCCAGTGATTTTCTATTTCTTCCTTGCTTTTGCCGCATAAACTGTCTGCCTTGGGCTTTGGTCTCGCACCATTGACGATTCCGGCCTGAAATTTGCTTTACCTTTTCAAAAACCACTAAGCAGGCAAGCCATGCATCGTAATAATCAAGCATATCGGCCAAGTCCAAGCTCCACCGCGGAATGTCAAAACATTGTCCCGTACCTGGGTGAGGTGCGGCGTGAGCATAGGGAGAAGCTGCTCGGGCAAGCCAGCATGATGCTTTGGTTCACGGGGCTGCCAGGGTCGGGCAATTCCACCATTTGCCTTTGCTGCGGAGGAGCGACCGCATGTCATGGACAAGCTGCCCCCTGTTTTGATGGTGACAACGTGCGTTGATAATTCCTGAGGAGTATTCTTTCATGTTTGAAGGCAAGAGCATCTTGATTACCGGCGGTACGGGGTCATTTGGCAAGTCATTTGTCAGGACGCTGCTGGCCAAGCACAAGCCCCGGCGCGTGGCCGTGTATTCCCGTGATGAACTCAAGCAGTTCGAGATGCAGCAGGAGTTCTTCGGGCCGGAGATGCGCTATTTCATTGGCGACGTCCGCGACCGGGAGCGCCTGACCATGGCCATGCGCGGAGTGGACTTCGTAGTCCATGCCGCAGCCCTGAAGCAGGTTCCGGCCGCGGAGTACAACCCCATGGAATGCGTGAAGACCAACGTCTATGGTGCGGAAAACGTGGTTCACGCGGCCCTGGCCCATAACGTTTACAAGGTTATCGCCCTGTCCACGGACAAGGCAGCCAATCCGATCAACCTCTACGGCGCGACCAAGCTCTGCTCGGACAAGCTGTTCGTGGCCGCCAACAATCTGGCCGGCGCTCATCGCACGACCTTCAGCGTGGTGCGCTACGGCAATGTTGTCGGCTCACGCGGTTCGGTGGTGCCGTATTTCAAAAAGCTTATCGATTCCGGCGCGGACCATTTGCCCATCACCCACGATCAAATGACCCGCTTCTGGATCACTTTGGACCAGGGTGTTGATTTCGTGTGCAAAAGTTTCGAGCGGATGAAGGGTGGTGAGACATTCGTGCCCAAGATCCCCTCGGTGCGCATCACGGACCTGGCCAAAGCCATGGGCCCGGATATGCCCCGCAAGATCGTCGGTATCCGGCCTGGCGAAAAATTGCACGAGGTGATGTGTCCCAAGGACGACTCACACTTGACCGTTGAGTTTGCGGACCATTTTGTTATAAAGCCGACCATCAAGTTCTACAGCAGATGCAACGAATTTCTCTGCAACAAGCTGAACGAGACTGGAAAGCCCGTCGCGCAGAGCTTTGAATATAATTCCGGAGACAATCCGCATTTCGTAAGCGCTGAAGAAATCCGCGTGATCAACCATTTGGCGGGGTTTTGAGCAGTATTTCGCATACTCGATCATCGCCGGAGTAACGTATGGAACATAATGAATACATCTGTGCGGTCCTGCCTGAAGGTAAGCAGTAAAGACTAATTTGAGGTAAAAATATGCCCTTGGAAATGCAATTTACGACAGAATATCATTCAGGCGGACTTATTGCCGTTGATCCACGGGTTGCCATGGCTTTGCGTGAGGGGCAGCGGTTGCAGGTTACTTTGGAAGTATTAGAGGAACCGATAGGTGATAAATGCACCCCAGGTACTTTCCACAATGAATCTTCTGAGTTCATTGATTTTCTGAAAAGCAATATTGTTCATGGCGGCTATCGCGAAGGGGTCGTGACCAGGGATTTTATCCATGAAAACGACTGACAAGCCGCTCTTTGATTCGAATATTCTGATCTACTCGGTGAATGCCGATTCTCCATTTCATGAAACAGCATTGGACCTGCTGGTCCGGTACACCCAGAGTGGTTTTTATGTGGCTGATATCAGTCTGATTGAGTTTTTTCAAGTCGTTACGGATGGAAGAAAATTCCACCACCCCTTAACCACGGAGCAGGCAGCTGAATACATCAGCAAACTTGTACGCATTCAGCATGTCGGCGTACTCAAAATCCGTTCGTTTCATGAGATTCTCCAGGACGAAGATGCACGTGCCGAAGTCCGACGGTTACAAATCAAGCGTTTTGCAATATATGACTACCTGATAGCGGACTGCATGCGGCGGCACGATGTCAAGCCGATTTTTACCGGGAATGCACGTGATTTTCGGATGTTTCCTTTTCTTGATGTCATTGACCCATTTATGCCCCAAACGACAACACAGCAACGAGCTGCTGGCCCCATCCCCTACGGTCGTCAATCCATCTCCGAACAAGACGTGGCCGCGGTCTGCTCGGTCCTTCGCTCCCACTTCCTGACCCAAGGCCCTAAAGTTCCTGAATTCGAAACGGCAGTGGCCGAATACTGCAACGCTGGCCATGCCGTGGCCGTGAATTCCGGAACCAGCGCCCTGCATCTCGCCTGCCTGGCTCTGGGGCTGGGCCCCGGAGACACGCTCTGGACCTCGCCCATCACCTTCGTGGCCTCGGCTAACTGTGCTTTGTACTGCGGGGCGAGCGTGGACTTCGTGGATATTGAACCGCGAACGTACAATCTCTGCCCCCAGGCCCTTGAGGAGAAACTGCGGGCCGCGCAACAGTCCGGCAAGCTGCCCAAGGTGTTGGTCCCGGTGCACTTCAGCGGCCAGCCCTGCGACATGGAAGCCATCCATGGACTGAGCCGACAATACGGCTTCAGAATCCTGGAAGACGCCTCCCACGCCCTGGGGGCCCGGTATAAGAACGAACCCGTGGGTAATTGCCAATACAGCGACATCACGGTTTTCAGCTTCCACCCTGTGAAGATCATCACCACGGGCGAAGGCGGCATGGCTGTGACTAATGATCAGGGGCTTGGGGAGAAGATGGCGTTGTTGCGCAGTCATGGGATTACTCGGGATCCTGCTCTTTTTTCCGAGGTCGGACGTAGGAGGTCGGACGTCGGATATCTGAAATCGGATATCGGGCCTCGGACCTCCGATCTCAGACCTCCATCCTTTTACTACGAACAGATCGACCTCGGCTTCAACTACCGCATGACCGATATCCAAGCTGCTTTGGGCTTGAGCCAATTGCATCGTCTGGATGCCTTCGTATCCCGGCGTAGCGAGCTTGCGAATAGGTATGACGAGCTTTTGGCCGGGCTTCCTTTGATCACACCCTGGCAGCATCCGGATGGTGCCTCGGCGTGGCATCTGTATGTTGTTCGACTCCAGCTTGATCAATTGCGGGTAATCCACAAGCAGGTGTTTGAGACCATGCGGGAACAAGGGATCGGCGTGAACCTGCACTACATCCCGGTGCATACCCAGCCGTGGTTTAAACGACTGGGGTTTATGCCTGGTATGTTTCCTGAAGCAGAAAAGTATTACCAGGAAGCCATAACCCTGCCCTTGTTCCCGGGCATGACCGAGGATGCACAGGATCGGGTGGTGGGAGCACTGAAAAGAATTCTTCCCACGGAACACACGGAAGGACAAGGATAGCCAATACCCGGATGACCGATGAAGTTGAAGACAGATGATCAAACCCTGCCCGAGGTTGCAGCAGCCATGCGAATACTCGTCATCAGAGGAAAGAGGGTTGTTGTCGACTCTTATCTGGCTGATATTTATTCAGTTACAACCAAGCGCTTCAATGAGCAGGTTAAAAGAAACAAGGATAGATTCCCCCAAGACTTCATGTTCCAGTTGACCAGAGAAAAGAAAACGAGCTGGTCGCAAAATGCGACCACCTCAAAAATCTCAAATATTCTCCGTATCTTCCCAATGTGTTCACAGGACATGGGGCGATAATGGCCGCTTCTGTGCTCAATTCTTCAAAGGCCGTCGAGATGAGTGTATTTGTCGTCAGGGCTTTTGTCCGGATGCGGGAAATACTATCTACACACGAGGAATTAGCCGCCAAACTCACGGAGCTGGAAGAAAAAGTGACTGATCATGACCAAACCATATCTGGCCTAATACAAGCCCTGCGGGAATTGATGACATCAAGCCCGCAGAAACAAAAAGCGATTGGATTTACGGCTGATCTGCTTGGAAACAAAGAGGAGATCGACCATTGTGGATAAACTGCTGGATACGGGAATTCAGCCCCATGATCACGGACCTTCGGCCTCCAACTACCGTGCCTTTCCGTGTATTCCGTGGGCAAATTTTATTTTTGACAAATCATTATGAACAACACCGTATTCATCGCCGAAGTATCCAGCAACCATCACCGCGATCTGGATCGCTGTTTGCGATTCATTGATACTGCCGGGGACATCGGCTGTGATGGGGTGAAATTCCAGCTTTTCAAAATCGATAAGCTGTTTGCCCCGGAGATCCTGGCCAGAAGTGAAATGCACCGCAAGCGCAAGGACTGGAAAGTGCCTCTGGAATACCTGTCACACCTAGCTAAACGTTGTCATGAGAGAAATATGGCTTTTTCCCGAACCGAACCCGTTAATTATTGCTAAAGGAAATAGAAATGAATAAATTTATATGTGAAATATGCGATTCGGACGAGTGCAGTTTTTATTGTCATGTCAAAGACGAAACTTCGCGCAATACAGGGTTTGAATTCAATTATGTACGCTGTGGAGGCTGCGGCACACTCTCACTCTTTCCTTTGCCGACCCAGGAGCAGATCACCCTTGCCAACGAAACCCTGCTCGGCATCACTAGGCCAAACTCTTCTTTCGACAAGCGCTACACTGATGGCTATCGAGAAGCCTTGCGCAACGAGTACCGGCAGACGTTTTCAGATCTCGGTATAGAGATAACCCCTCCGCACCCAGAGGCAAAATGCTTCGATTTTGGCTGCGCCATCGGCACCTCCCTTGATATTCTGGCCGATGCTGGCTGGGAAACCTACGGGCTCGATGTCTCCAAGCAATTGACTGCTTTGGCCAATCAATCGCGCCACAAAATCCACGTAGGTGAAATTGACACCCTCCCTTCCGACTGGACAGGCTTTGACTTTATCCTCACCATAGAAGTTCTAGAGCATTTGCTCGAACCAGCCAACACTTTGAAGAAACTCATTGCCCTTCTTAAGCCTGGGGGAGTGCTGTTGACCGAAACCCCGCAGGTAGGGATGCTGGCCGAGCTTTATGGTGAAAAATGGCGTGTCCTGGCCGGTCTCGACCACATTCATCTCATGCCCCAGTCCACGCAGTTCAAACTTTTGGCCGACAATGGCTGCAGCATCGAGCGATGGATTTCTTTTGGTAGCGGCTGTACGAGCGGGCTAACCCCGCGACACATCAAAAAAGCCTTCGATCAGTTGGTCAAAAAGCAGGGCATCGGCGACTTTCTCGCCATTAAATCGGTAAAGAGCAAATAAGGCAAAACCATGATCCAGGCACCATGGAAGAAAAAAGCGCCCTATATCATAGCCGAGATCGGCTCTAACCATGACGGCGACAAAAAACGCGCACTCGACTTAATCTCCCAGGCAGCTTCAACCGGTGCCGATGCGGTTAAGTTTCAGCTCTTCAAAGCCGAAACGCTCGTACTACCGTCACATCCAGCCTATGCCACCCTTCAAAAAGTCGCCACACCACGCGAATGGCTGCCCGATCTTGCCGACGCCGCGCAAAAAGCTGGAGTCGATTTTGCGGCTACGCCGTTCGACAGGGACGGAATTAAACAACTCGCTGATGTCAACCCGGCTTTCATCAAAATTGCGTCTTCCGATGTGACGTTCTTCCGTCTGCTGCAACAAATCGCGCACACCGGCTTGCCGATCATCATGTCTACAGGAATGGCGGACTTCGTTGACATCGAATGCGCCCTGTCCGAGCTCCGGAAACATAGCACGAACGAAATCGGACTCATGCATTGCGTGTCGATGTATCCTCCGGCGTATGCGGACATGAACCTGCGTGCGGTCGCTGAACTTGCCTCTCGCTTCGGTCTAGCCTCGGGACTGTCCGACCATACGCCGGGCTCGTGCATGGCTGTGGCAGCCTGTGCTCTGGGAGGGACAATTTTCGAAAAGCATATAACGGACGATCGAAATCGAGTCGGTGTCGATCACGGCTATGCCCTTGAAATAGCTGAATTCATAAAGCTGGTGGCAGATGTGCATCATACTTTTACAGCCATCGGTGATGGTAGCAAAGAAGCCAAAGGCGCTGAACCGTCCATCAAAATCAAGGCGCGGCGTGGACTTTACTCCGCCCGTGACATACTCCCCGGCGAAGCTCTGGCTGGCGACGACATCATCGAACTGCGTCCGACAAGCGAAATCAACGCTGAAGAAATTGATGGGATACTGGGGAAGATCGCTCATGAAGCGATTGCGGCTTTTTCTCCACTGCCACGCACCTTGATGAGCAACGGGACAGGCCAATGCGCAAAGTTGCCCTGATTCAAGCCCGGATGGACTCTTCGCGTCTTCCTGGCAAGGTCATGCTACCGTTGGCCGGGAAAGCCTCCGTCCTACATGTGGTCGAAAGGCTCCAACATGCCAACAACATCGACCATATCGTCGTTGCGACTGCGGAACACGCTTCCAACGACCAACTTGTCGCGCTTTGCCAACGCGAAGGTGTCGACTGCTATCGCGGTTCTTTGCCCGACGTCCTGCAAAGGCTCGCGGGAGCGGCTCGCCACGCCAATGCGGAGGTCATCGCAAGAGTGACCTGCGACTGCCCGCTGATTGAAACAGATTTTATCGATCAGCGGCTTGCAATCATCGAAAAAGAGAGCTGCGAGCTGACCTATTGCCTTACAGCAGGGATGATTTTTGCCGGGGCAAGCGTAATGACAGCCGAGCTTCTCTACCGTCTCGACCGCGAAATCACCGACGCGTCCGACCGTGAGCACGGAGGTCTCCCCTACGCATGCCGCAACAGGCACCTGTTCAATGCAAAAGAGGTCTTGCCCTATGCAGCGCTGAACGCGTACAATTTCAGGCTCACCGTAGATGAATTGGCCGATTATGAATTGGTGAGCGCAATCTACGACGAATTATATAAGCCCGGCCGCCCGATCCCGATCTGGAACGTCATCCGCTATCTCGAGGCGCGACCGGAACTTTCTGCCCACAACCGGCACGTACAACAAACCAAGGTCAACGATCGATCCCTTATGGAGAGCCCGACCAGATGAAAGAATTAGTCCTCAACGATGGCACCATCATCGGTGGAAGCCGCCGCGTTTTTATTATCGCTGAGATCGGCCTGTGTCACGACGGAGACCCCGAAGTTGCTCGCACACTCATCGCTCAATGCAAAGAAGCCGGTGCCGATGCGGTAAAATTTCAAAAACGTGACGTAGCCAACCTCGCTATCGGCGAGGTGCTGGACGCCAATGACGAAAGATTCCCACATTTTGGCTCGACCTATCGGCAGATTCGCGAACATATCGAATTCGATGTTCGCACGTATCAAGACCTGAAAAAATATGCCGATGAAATCGGCATTCCCTTTATCGTTTCGGTATTCGACAACTTATCAGTCGACGAAATGCTTCCGCTGAGATGCAGCGCCCTCAAGCTCGCAAGCCATGTTTTGTCCCGCAAACCACTCATAGAACATATTTGCCAGCTCCCTGAAAAAAATCCAATTTTACTCTCGACCGGCATGGCGCATCTCGAAGAAATCGACGAGACGGTGGCAATGCTCAAAAAGGCAGATGTTCCCTTCGGAATGTTTCATTGTGTGTCGATTTATCCGCACAGGCTGGATCAAGCCAATCTCAAAATGATACGTTTTCTTTCTGAACGGTATGATGTTCCGGTCGGCTATTCATGTCATGAAATCGAAAACACCTCCTCGCTCCTCGCAATAGCGGCTGGCGCGGTCAGCCTGGAACGCCATGTCACTTTGAACCGCGACCGCGAAGGTTTCGACCATAAAATCGCGCTTGACATGGGGGAGCTAGCCCAACTGGTCATGGAAGTCCGGGGTGTCGAGGCGGCAATGGGAACTACCAAGAAAACTGTCTCGGAAGATGAATGGATCACGCGTCGGAAATATCATTCAAGCGTAGTTTCAGTCCGTGCCATAAAGGCCGGAGAAATTGTTTACCGCGATATGCTGACGGTGAAAAACCCTGGCACAGGTATACCCGCTCGCGAAATTGACGAAGTCGTTGGCAGGAAAGCCTTAGTAGATATCGCCCAGGACATTTTAATCCTGCCCGAAATGCTGGCTGAAAACTGATGTCGCACAATACCATACCATATGCATCACCCCGCGTCGGGCTTCGTGCTGACGGATCGCTCAGCGAAGGTATGGGACATTTGCATCGCGAATTGAACCTAGCCCGCACCCTGCGCGATCGCTTTGCTTGGGCGCCAATCTTCCTGACCCGGACTCCCGATGTGCTTCGGTCGCTGTTCACTGAACCCGGGGAATTTGCAGTTGTCTCCCTCACTTCAGGCCAAGAAATCGAAGCTGTCAAAGAAAACGATATTGCGCTGCTGCTATGGGACACACAACGCGAAATCAGCCAGGAAGAAGTGGCAGCCTTAAAACAGGCCGGTACCAAAGTGTGGCTTTACGGCAATCAGGGAAATGGCAGGTTAGAAGTCGATTGCAATGTTTTCGCCTACCCCGGCGTCGCAGCTCAGGTAATCGAAGGATACGACCTCCTGTCCAGACTCCCTGGCTCAGACAACACCATGATCGCCGAGCGCTTCCGAGACTTGCGAAGCAACCGGAGTGCTCGCAAGCATCCGGCAACAGCCCGGCGCATCTTTGTTGCGATGGGCGGAGCCGATGAAAACTTCATGACCGGTCTGGCCCTTGCGTCGTTAAAACTCCTGACGCATCCCTTACATGTGGACTGTTTCTTGGGGCAACTGTTTCCTCATGAAGAACAGCTTGAAAAACTTCTAAGGGACGTCCCTTTTTCTTACAGAATTCATCGCGCATCCCGGTTTTTTTCGGAAATAGCCGCGATGGCCGATTTGGCGATCATTCAATTCGGCAATACGGTCGCCGAGCTCAACTGTCTCGGCATTCCGGTCGTGACACTCAATCCAGCGCCATTTCACGACCGGGTAGCGCGCATCTATGCCCAGGATGGATCGACTTGTAACCTCGGCCTGGCCGAAGATTTCGATTCCAAGACACTTTCTGTCGCTTTGGACCATCTCATCAGCAACCAAACTACGCGGGAACATCTGGCGCAAACCGGAGCGAATAAAATTGACGGACGAGGGGTTTTCCGCGTGGCTGATGCGTTGTTTGCAACATTGCAAAAAGACTTTAATTTGTATTGTTGCGACGTTTGCGATGGTGACGATTTCATCCCGATTGCCAAACGCAACGGCCGTAATATTGTGAAATGTAAAATCTGCGGTCTCGACTACATGAACGTTCGTCCAAATCGAAATATTCTGAAAAATGTATATGCGACAGAATATTTCACGGCAGAACGCATACAGGATAACGCCGAAAGCTATGAGGCAGATAAAGAAAATATTCTCCGCTTTGCATGCGCACGCCTAGACGTACTGGAAGAAATTCAGCCTGCTAAAGGCAAACTCCTCGATATTGGCTGTGCACTGGGTTTCTACCTCGAACTGGCAAGAGACAGGGGATGGAAAGTGGCTGGCTTCGATATCTCCAATTATGCCGTTCGCTATGCCCATGACAAACTTAATCTCAAAGAAGTACAGCAGGGTACGGTAGAGACTGTCGAGTATGAAAAAGATTCTTTCGATGCGATTATTTGCAGCCTTGTGCTGGAACATTTTGTAGACCCACGTGGCAGCCTGGCCAAAATCCTCTCATGGCTCAGGCCAGGAGGACACATAGCCATAAAAGTACCCCATGCGGGTGGAATAATGTACCGGTTCACACCTAAAAAATGGTTTTCCACACATCCGGATAACCATTTTTGCGACTTTACTCCGCAAACATTAGGTCGCCTGCTTTATGATACCGGCGCGGAACCCGTATCGTGGCACACAGAAGGCATCTATCTTGAACGGTTCGCCGAAGCGCTGGAGCTTTCGGCAAAACAGCGCCTCGAACTGCTGGCACTAGACGGCATACAAGAGCGGTACCATAGCTTTGCCAGCCAGAATCTACTAGGTGATTCCTTGGTCGTCTACGGCAGGAAATTCTTATGAACCGACCCACGTGCAACCTTTGCCGATCCCACGCCGCAGCTCCGCTTGATATCGGCGAACCGGCTGCGAAAGTCGGCTACAACGTAATTTGCGAAATCTGCGGGCTGATTTTCCATTATCCCGCCATGTCCGCAGAGGAAATGAAAAAGTTTTATGTTGACGACTACAGCGGCAATTATTCCGCCAGCGAAACCATTGGACGCGACATGGCGCGGGGCCGCATCGCTTTTCTGCAACAACAGATCGACATCTCCAAAGTGGAGACCGCGCTCGAGATAGGATGCGCGAAAGGAGAATTTCTTTCTGAACTCAACATCGCAGGTGTCCCAGCCGAGGGAGTGGAGCCTTCACAGGCCATGGCTGGGTTGGGAAGCAATACATACGGAGTGAAAATAACCGGCAGCGTATATGACGATTTTCCCTTGCGCCCCGGGTACTATGATCTCATGTCCATGTTTCATGTTCTGGAGCATGTCTCGGACCCTCTTTCCATGTTGCAACGTATCAAAAAAGAACTGAAACCTGATGGGTACCTGTTTCTTGAAGTGCCGACTATTGCAGAATGCCAACTCGCCATCGTGTTCAAGGCGATCCATCCGACGACTTTTGTCGCGGAAACGCTCACCGCCATGCTTGTCGAAGCAGAATTCGAGGTCCTCCATTCTGCCGAAAATGGCTATCATCTGCGAGTATTAGCAAAGCCGGCATCGCTTCCAGCCACGCCAATTTACCCAGCAGCCGACGTTGTTAAGACACGGGTTTATACGTATCTCGCCGAACGCCGTAGGGTAGTCGAGGGCATACTCGGCAAAATGCAGTGTCTCATCCACAAGGGTACGGGTGCAATATACGGAGCAGGACTGAACACCCTCGACCTCGATCTGG
Organism: Desulfonatronum sp. SC1; assembly: GCF_003046795.1. NCBI lineage: Bacteria > Pseudomonadati > Thermodesulfobacteriota > Desulfovibrionia > Desulfovibrionales > Desulfonatronaceae > Desulfonatronum > Desulfonatronum sp. SC1. The sequence goes on from NZ_PZKN01000025.1 coordinate 47,677, forward strand.
TTTTTCCACTTAAGCAACTCAAGCTAGACGCCGTATTTGACAGTGACACCAGGAAACACGGGAACACCATTTTGGGCCTGCCGATACAAGATCCGGCTGCATTACAGGATTGGAACGGAGAGTACGTAATAATTTCCAGCTATGCATTTCAGGCGGAAATAGTGCGTCAACTTGAATATCTGAAAGCGCGAGGCGTCGAACTGATAACCCTTTACGAGTGGAACGGCCATGAGTGACAAAAAACGAATCCTGCTTTTTCCTGCGGGACCCGCGCAAAAAGAAGCATTTCTGGCGGCGAAAGAATTAGACATGCATATTGTTGCGGTCGATCGCAACCCCGATTCCGCTTGCCGCCCGCTTGCCGATGAATTTTTTGAGCTGGATCCTGGAGAGGCAGAAACTCTGACGGAATTTGCGTTGCACTATCACTCGAGGCACAATCTTTCCGGTGTTCTGCTGGTCGGTTGCGATATCCCCGTATCCTGCGCCATGGCGGCAAAAGCCATTGGCAGTCCCGGTATTTCTGTTGAATCCGCCGCGCTCACCGTCGATAAATTCCGCATGAAGCAGACCTTACGTGAAAAAGGGGTGGCGGTTCCCGATTTTTTTGCGGTTGAAAATGCCGAGGCAGTCAAAGCCATCATACGCCGTAATCCACGCCGCATGATTATCAAACCCAACGACAATTCAGGCGCGAGAGGAATTTTGCAAGTCACCCCGGATAGCGATATCGACGAGGCGTTTGCATATGCGGCCAGAAACGTCAAAAAGCGGGGCGTGACTCTGGAAAGTTATGAGGATGGACCGCAAATAAGCACAGAAGCGCTGGTGATCGATGGCAAAATTGTCATCACCGGCTTTGCAGACCGCAACTACGAATACCTTTCGCGCTATTTTCCCAATGTGCTGGAGAACGGAGCGACCTTGCCTTCAGCATTGTCCGCAAATGAGCAAAAGGCTGTCAATGACATGTTCATATCCGGAATTCGCGCCCTTGGCATCGACAATGGCGTAGCCAAAGGCGACATGATTTTCACCAAGGATGGCGCGAAGGTCATCGAGATCGCAGGCCGGATCGGTGGAGGCAAGTTCGCATCGATGATTGTCCCGGAATCAAACGGCGTCAGATTGCTCCATGCAGCATTGCAGGCCGCGACCGGGCAAATTCCCGACTTAAAATACCTCACCCCCACCCATCATCGTGGCGTGGCGGTACGTTATATGTTTCCGCCTCCGGGCAAAGTGGTCCGGATCGACGGTGAAGAAACTGCCCGCCAAACCGATGGACTGCTCGAACTTATCATTACGGGCACAGTTGGGAGTGTTATCAATCGGATGGCCTCACACGCCGACCGCGCAGGCTGGGTGGTTTGCGTCGCACCGGACCGTGAAACCGCCATAAAACGAGCCGAAGCCGCCATCAATCATATTAATTTCGTTACCGAACCTGTATAAAACAGGAGGCGACAGCTCATGCGCATTTCTCTCATTCATCCGCGATTGACGTATCTGCCGTCACAACAACCGTTAGGTATCGGCTATATTGCGGCGTGCTTGAAAAAATCCGGCCATGACGTTCAGTTCATTGAAGCAGCGTTTTATCCCACTGATGAGGACGTCGTTAAAGCAGTTACTGATTTCGGATCACAGGTCGTGGGGATTTCTGTAATGATAAGTTACTATGGAAAAGCACTCAGTCTTGCCAAACTTCTGAAGCAGGACAACCATGACCGAATTACCGTTATGGGTGGACCGCATCCTTCAACAGTTCCTGAAAGCTTCACCATGGTTGACGAGATAGACTATGTCATTGTTGGTGAAGGGGAAGAATCATTTATAGCTCTCGTCAATGAACTCAGCAAGAAAGAATTCGATCGCAACAAAGTTCCTGGCCTACATTGGAAAGGAGGAAATGCGGAACAAGCCAGGTCCCAACGGATCATCGATTTGAATGCACTTCCATGGCCTGCACGTCAATTGATGCCCATGAAGGATTACCAACATCGTGATTACAACGTCTCATTTGGAATGCACGGAGGAAATTTTAATGTCATGACGGCCAGAGGATGTCCCAACGTTTGCAATTTCTGTGACCACACCGTTTTCGGCTACCGGACCATCTTTCGTAGCATTAAAGATGTGGTTGACGAAGTGGAAGACACCTCCAAACGCTACAACGTCCGCAATTTCGACGTGATGGATGATACATTCACCATCAGCGATAACCGAGTGATGAGTTTTTGCGAAGAACTCATGGTACGCAAACTTGACCTCTTCTGGTGTTGTCGCCTTCGCGTCACTGGAGTTAGCCGGAAAATGCTCGAAACCATGGCCAAAGCCGGGTGCGTCCGGTTCTCTGTCGGTATTGAAAGCGTGGACGAACGCGTCTTAAGGGCCACCAATAAAAAAATCTCAGTCCCTGAAGTGGTACAAACCCTTAAATGGGCCAAAGAATTCGGGATACTCACCATCGGCAATTTCATGATCGGCAATTTGGGTGACGACCGCGAATCGTTTGAAAGGACGTTAAAATTTGCGGTCGAAACAGATGAAATTGACCTACCGAGCTATGTCATCCTTGTTCCCTTGCCAGGCACACCTGTTTTTGAAATTGGGAAACAAAATGGATGGATAAGGAGTTTTAACTGGGATGATTATCGTATGAACAATAAAGACTTGCCCCTCATGCGTAACGAAAGTCTGTCACATACCGAATTGAAAGAGTTGTATTCAGTTGCCGCAAACGCAGTACGTCCCAAGATACAAAAAGCTTTAAAAACCATCCACATGCCACGCAAAAAGCTTTATCATGAGCTTTGTTGATAAACAAATAATATGCCATGCATCTTTACTCCTTCTTCCACCTCAACATCACTTATTCCTCCATTGAGGAACAAAAGCGGTTGAATGTCATCCAGCGCTGTTACCGGCCTCTTCTGCAGTTGGCGGATAAACTCAGGATACCCATCGGCATAGAAGCACCGGGCTATACCCTGGAAGTGATCAACAGCCTTGACCCGCAGTGGATTGCTGAATTGCGTCGGCTCTGCGGGCAGGGTCTGGTGGAATTCATTGGCAGCGGATACACCCAAGTTATCGGGCCTCTGGTGCCAGCGGAAGTAAATGCCGCTAATTTGAGGGTCGGCAACAGGGTGTATGAAAAACTGCTTGGACTAAAGCCCAGGATTGCCTTGGTCAATGAGCAGGCCTATTCAGCGGGCCTATTGCGCCATTACCTTGATGTTGGTTATAAGGCCATCATCATGGAATGGAACAACCCTGCCCGGTTTCATCCCCAATGGGACCCGGAATGGCGCTATCTTCCGCAAAGGGCGGTAGGGCAGTATGGCGAGGAACTTGCATTAATCTGGAACAAGTCGATATCTTTCCAGAAGTTTCAGCGCTATGCCCATGGGGAGATGGATCTGGGCGAATACATGCAGTACTTAGAGAGCCATCTTTCCGATTCCGAGCGGTCTTTCTGCCTCTATGGCAATGATGCGGAAATGTTTGATTTCCGACCCGGGCGCTTTCATACCGAAGCCGCACTGCAAACTGATGGGGAGTGGAGAAGAATTGAGAAGCTTTTCTGGCATCTTATCGAGAATGAGCGTTTTCAATTCACACGCCCGTCCTCAGTTCTGGAGCTTATGGAAAATTCCCATGCCGGGAACCGGTTGCGGCTCGAGACCGCTGAGCAGCCTGTACCGGTCAAGAAGCAGGAAAAGTACAACCTGACCCGCTGGGCTGTGACTGGAGCGCATGATCTGAGGATCAATACGGATTGTTGGAGGATATTTGAGGCGTTAAATAAGAAAGAAGAGTTTAGCCCACGGAATCCACGGAAAGACACGGAAAAGAGAGAAGAAAGAGAGCAGGACTGGAAGGAACTTTGCTATCTGTGGAGCAGTGATTTCAGGACGCATATTACAGAGAAAAGGTTGAAAAACTATTTGTTGCGGTTGGAAGATTTCAAAGAAAAGGTTTTAAAGACAGACGATTTTTCGCCCACGGAACACTCAGGAAAACACGGAAATGAAAGTGGATCAAGAATGTTGCCCGCTTCCGGACCACCGACCCCGGTTTCCGGACGTCAGGCATCAGGCTTTGGACATCAACACTCTGCTTCCATGCCCTTCCGTGTATTCCGTGGGCCAAATCTTTTAGAAATTGAATCCCATCACAGTAAGCTGCAACTCAACTGCCGCAAAGGACTGGCCATTCATAACCTCTGGTTTAAGGAACTGTCATCCCTCCCACTGGTCGGCACACTGCCCCATGGATATTTTGACGACATCAGCATGGGTGCGGACTTTTTCAGTGGGCACCTGGTACTTGAAATGCCCGGCAAGCCAAAAGTCACGGATTTGACAGTGGTTGAGCCTGTGGTCGATGAATCTGTTCCAGGCCGCGTCAGTGTTCACGGAACAATCAACACTCCGCTGGGTACCATTAACAAGGTCATAGTCGTGGGGACCAGCGAACAAGGTGGACCAATCATAAGAATCTCCTATGCCCTTAGCTGGCAAAAAATGCCCATCGGCTCCCTGCGTCTGGGCGCTGTAACCCTGAACCCGGAAGCTTTTGACCCCGAAACTCTTTTTTATGCAACACATAACGGCGGTCATGATCTGGAAAAGTTTTCACTGCATGGATGCGAAGTAAACCACGGCGCTCCAGCGTCATTTCTGGTATCCGCTTCCCACGGCCTTGGTGTGACTAAAGGTCAGGTTTTTCTGGGAGACAAGGACAAACAAATACGCATCCATATTGACAACGCACAATGCGCAGCCATTGGCTTGCTCACACATCGGAAGGTCAAGCCAGACTTTTTTTGCAGGCACGCATTTTCTGTGATGGAGATGGATGAGACCAGCGATAAATGGAGGAATGAAGCTCATAGCTCATTAGGGATAAGTAATTTTTGCTTTATAATAACCTGATTTACTTCTTGATATAATAATATTTTACTTATGTAAATTGAATTTGTACATATCTTGGATTGTGATTATGTTTTTTAAATCTATTAACATGTTAGCTGGTTCAACTGATGACAAGCTGAATACATTTGAAATATGTAAGCCAAATGATTATTATGGTCATGCAACTGTATTGAAAAAATATTGCAATTTACCTGATGAGTATCAACTTAAGTGCGTAGTTTCACATGGTTTAACATACAATAAAGATATGTGGAGTGTCGAGCAAGATGCTGAATTACCTTCATATATATGCTTTAGCAATGAACGGCATAGAGTAATATCAAAATATTCAAATAAGCTTTTGTTTTCAATTGGTCCATATATTCATTATTCGAATCCTTTGGTTGAATGTGAAGAGATGGAAAAATATAAAAGTGAGCTAGGTAAAACTTTATTAATCATACCAGCACATTCAACGCATTGGATTGATATTGATTACGATATAGATGATTTTATCTCGAAAATGTCAAATAGCTTGCAAGGCTATGATACCACGATTGTTTGTCTTTATTGGAAAGATATTCTTCGTGGTATACATAAGAAATACCAGAAACATGGTTTTCTGTGTACAACTGCAGGGCATATTTACAATAATAGGTTTTTATGCAGATTGAAATCAATTTTTGAATTATCTGATGCAGTTGTGTCTAACTCTATTGGTACTCACTTGGTGTACAGTGTCTACATGAATAAGCCTTTTTTATATATACCAAGCGTTGGTACTAAAATTACATTGCATAGAAATGATATACCAGGTCCACATAATAATCCTAAGAAATCTAAATTAATTATTCATATAAAAAAAATTTTTTCAGAATTTAATGAACAGATAACTGAAGATCATCAGAATATTGCAAATCATATTGGTGGATTTGATCAAATTAAAACTCCTCAAGAGCTAAGAACTATTTTTATGATTTCTGAAGATATGTTTCAACGCGGGAAACATTTTTTTATATCTTCTAAAGATGTTATTCAAGATCAAATAAAAAATTATATTCATAACAATGAGGATCAAAAAGCTGCTTTCTTGAATGAAATAGCTAAAAAAATAAGCATACAAAATGATTGTGCAAATAGATTCGGAAAAAACGCTATTGATTCAATTTGCCGTTACTTGAACCTTGGTTGTGGCAAGCGGTTTCATTCTGCGTGGACGAACGTGGACTTCAAATCCAGCAGTCCTGCTGTCATCGCTCATGACTTGGAGAAAGGGCTACCTTTTGAATCCTGTAATTTCGAAGCTGTATACCATTCCCATCTGCTCCAACGCTTTCCCAAAGGCTATGCGTCTTCTTTTCTAAAAGACTGTTACCGCATCCTCAAGCCCGGAGGGATCATCCGGGTGGTTGTGCCGGACCAGGAAAATATTGTCCGCCTGTATCTCATTCTGCTGGAAAAGTCCTTGAAGGGCGATGAAGAGGCCCAAAAGCGATATGAATGGATCATGCTGGAACTCTTCGACCAGATGATCCGCAACCATTCCGGCGGGGCCATGCTGGAATATTGGCGACAGAACCCTATGCCGGCGGAAGATTTCGTCATCGAGCGTCTCGGGTCTGAAGTAAAAGACGCCATCGCAAAAATTCGCTCTAACCCTGTCTCTAAAAAGCAACCAGCCAGCCAGTCCGGCAACGTTCTTGATCCTCAAAAGATTGGCCAGCCCGGCCTTTCTGGTGAAATCCATCAATGGATGTACGACCGTTACTCCCTGGGCAAGCTGCTCCAGGAAGCGGGTTTTGTGGACATCAAAGTCTGCCGGGCCGACAAATCCAGCATACCTGACTTCGACAGCTATCTATTAGACATTGAGGCAGACGGCTCTGTGCGCAAGCCGAATTCATTGATAATGGAAGGAAGAAAGCAATAATTGGACATTATTCTGTTGTAACGATTATTCAAGTTTTTGGTTATAAAGCTATATAGTTTGGTGTTCTTGTGAAACTTATAAGGCATTGGAGATATTAATGTACACACTGGAAGAAATTTCTGTTAAAGTTCTCCAATATTCACCATGGTATCATAAAATTTACCTTGGCCATGGAATAACGACACCTGGAAGAGATTATGATAAAATTTGGAATATGATTCGTGAAACACGAAATGTTTTAGATTTTAATAATAAAATTGTTCTTGACTTGGGTAGTTTTGATGGCATGTGGGCATTCGAAGCAGAACAATTAGGGGCAAACATTGTTGTGGCAACGGATTGTTATTATGAAAATTTTTATAAATTTTTATTTTGCAGAGAAATGCTCCAAAGCAATGTTGTTCCTTACTATAATGTTTCTCCATATCGCTTATTTGATAGACTCGATGTTTTTCTTCAAGAAAGTTGGAAGGGTGAGAAACCATATGATAGGCTTTTTGACATTGTTCAGCATTTAGGAATATTTTATCACCTGAGAGATCCTCTTTTATCACTATCACAGGCAAGAAGTGTTTTAAAAACTGGTGGACACCTACTCATGGAAACAGCAATTGTTCTTAACGAAGATAAGCCTATAATGCTATTTAATTGTTCGCCTCCAAAACAAAAGATATATAATGACATAACCACATGGTGGGCTCCATCGTTAGAGTGTCTTAAGGAAATGCTTAAGTCTACTTTGTTTGAAACAATTGATGAAAGTATCAAAATTTTAACAGTTCCATCAAAAAGTGATGGTGAATTATCAGTAACAAGAGCTAGCCTTGTTGCAAGAGCTGTGTCTGGTGATAATATTGATAAGTCATTGTATCGAGAACTTACTAGGACATATCGAAATCCTGGTTTAAACACCGACTGGATTTAGGAATTTGTTTGATTTAACTATAATCATTCAATATTTGTTTATAATTATGCATTTTTTTGGAAGTAGAGTTGTAAATTCAAATTTCTCTAGTTTAAAATAATTATACATATATTATTTCTTTTTTATTACAAGAAATACACTATGAAACATGTTTTTTGTGGGAATCTTTTTGATTCTCTAGCATACCTTAGAAATTTGGTCTCGAAATATGAACGCTGCAAGGTTGGCAGTATAGTTATTGATAATGTTGTGCTATATTTTGCTGACTTACACAGTTTTTATTTTGAACTTGATCAAATTTTTATAAAGAATTTGTATGGGTTTAGAACTGAGGAGCAAAGCCCTGTAATTGTTGATTGTGGAGCCCATGTCGGTCTTGCCTCACTTTATTTTGCTCGCCGCTATCCCAGGTCAGAAATCCACGCCTTTGAAGCCGACCCAGATATTCACCGTCTTTTCCAATCCAATATTCAAAGTGCCAAACTGAATAATGTAACCTCACATGCCAAGGCGGTCTGGGCAGATAACAACGGTGTATGCTTTCGACTTTCCGGGGACGATTCCGGCCATATCAGCAACACGGATGGCACGATTATCCCCTCAATCCGGCTGAGAGACTATCTTGAACAGTTTGAGCGGATCGATATGCTCAAGCTTGATGTGGAAGGAGCGGAATTCGAAATCATTGAGGACTGCCTGCCTGTTCTGAGCCGGGTTCAAAGAATGATAATCGAGGTTCACAGACTTTCCGACGACAATAAAAGCTTGGCAAATTTTTTGAGGTGTCTGGAAAAATCCGGTTTTCAATTTGTTCTATCGGATATCCATTCCGCTTCATGGGCACAAGTCGATCACATTCCGCCATTCGATTTTGTTGCGCACGACAAGTATATAGTGTCCGTGTTTGCATGGCGGCCAATTTATGATCAGACCAAATCCAACAGTAAAACAATAAGACCTTCAGGAAAGCCGAACATTGTCCAGTTCTGCATGCAGGACTACGGAGGTGCCGGAACAGCGGCTTTGCGTCTGCATGACGGGCTGCTTTCATCCGGAGTGAACAGTCTGTTCTTCGTTCACAATATCCAGCGCTGGAAGCCAGGTACAATACCTCTTTTTGCCAAAAGCTGTTCTGCGCCTATTCCCCACAAAAAGATTGTTTCCTCCGACTGGAAAGCATTTCAAGCCCACAGCCAAAGACTTATTTCCAAATACCCTCAACGCCCCCAAGGCCTTGAAATCTTCACGGACACATGGGCAGCCACGAAGTTGTCCAACGTGCCTGAAATTGCGGAAGCCGATATCATCCACTTGCACTGGATCGCCGGGACCGTGGATATTCCCAGGGAAGTCGAGTTTTTGAAAACCAAGAAAATCGTCTGGACCCTGCACGACATGAACGCTTTTACCGGTGGGTGTCACTATGCCGCAGGTTGTCAAAAATATGAACAGCAGTGCGGGGGGTGTCCGCAGCTTGGGTCAAGCCGGGACAACGATCTTTCCCGGCAGATCTGGACGCGGAAAATGGCGGCCTACAAACAATTAGACATCACCATCGTCGCTCTCTGCCAGTGGATGGCTGATTGCGTCAAAATAAGCTCACTGCTTTCATCCTTTCCAGTTCATGTCATTCCCAATGGCCTGCCCACGAATATTTTCAAGCCCTATCCCCAGGCCCAAATCAGGAAATCCTTGCAGGTGCCTAAAGACGCTTTCGTGATCCTTTTTGGCGCGGACTCCGTGACCAATGCCCGCAAAGGCTTCGTGTATCTGTTGCGGGCTTTGGAGCACGTGAAAACGCAGTTTCCCAGCGAACATATAGCCCTGGCCACCTTTGGCAATCACGCTCAGGCTGCGGTCCAGCACTTAGGCTTTCCCACTTTTGCCTTTGACTATGTGGACAAAGAATCTGAACTGGCCCTGGTCTACAGCATGGCCGATGTCACGGTCATCCCCTCCCTGGAAGACAACCTGCCCAACGTGGTCCTTGAGTCCCTGGCCTGCGGAACGCCGGTGGTTGGCTTTGACGTGGGCGGCATTCCGGACATGGTGGAGCATCTGGTTAACGGCTACCTATCCCCGGTTGGTGATGAAAATGGTTTGGCCGGTGGGATGCGCTGGATTATGGAGCAGAAAAAGGCAGGAAGCAAGATTCGGACAAAATGCCGGGAGACGGCCTTGAGCCGATATAATTTCCCTTTGCAGGCTGGGCGGTATCGGGAGTTATATGAGGAAAATCTGAAAAATACTCGCGTTAAATATTTTCAAGTAAACAAAAAGAAGGACTTTGTGCATTCAACATGCCAGTCAAATACTCATGTAAGTCAGTTACAACTTGATGAATTTTTAAGTTTACGTTTCTTGCATGAACACCACGATTATCATGCGCAAGGTTCAAAATGTATATATCAGGATTTAATAAAAAATAGTTTTACTGTAAGAGAAATAATACATAAAATTCAAAATGACCGTAAATATCTTGATAGAAACCAATATGATCATGATGTTCGTCTCAAGAATGATCATATGAATCATTATATCAATTGTATTAAATACGGATTTCGAAAAGAAGTTAAAGGGTGGAGGGAGACTAATTCTGTTGATCTTGTGAATCCTGATTATTATATCCAAAAAGAAGAAATTACAGATAAAGAAATTGGTGAATATCTGCAGCAAAATCCATTAGAAATCAAGAATCAGATAATAGTAGACGGCATTCATCGTTCCATGTGTATGATTGGAAGGATATTGAATGGAAAATCGTATATACCATTTTTTTACATAGGTGATAAAAATATATCCCCACAAAAACAAATAATTCCCAACGTTGGTTACAGAAAAGAACACAACAAATACCGTTGGGATGCGATTGTTCCACATATAGATAAGGATTGCTTTAAAGTCTTGGATATTGGAAGCAATTATGGATATTTCAGCTTAAGCTTGGCCAGTCATTATCCAAATGCTCAAATTTTTTCTATTGAAGGCGAGTTCGGAACAGGAAACCAGGAAAGCAAGGGGCTAAAAATCCATCATTCAATAAAGAATGATCATTTCATATATAATAATTTTATATACAATACGCTCTTGACTGACGATTTGGTTAAATTGTTCAATGAAAAATCAATTGTATTTGATTACCAAATAAGTTTTTCTGTTTTTCATTGGATAGTATATTTGAAGTACGCAAATAATGGTTCTTCTCAAAATATAAAAAAAATGTTTGTCGATCAACTTAAAATGGCAAAGACTACTTTTTTAGAACTTCCATCATTTGGCCAACAAACATCGATGTCACCGTACTATGCTGATCATGATTCCTTTGATCATCTATTTTCGGAATTGAATAGAGAGCTTCCGTTAGAATTTGAAAAAATTGGTGAATGCAATTGGTATGGTAAAAGAGACTTGTTCCACATTAAACTCCTTGACTGTAAGCCTTCCAATTTTACAGTGAATGATGTGAATAGAATACTAGCAAATAAGTAAAGCAGAACATTGTTTCTCATTAAAATAAGCTATTTTTAGGGCTAAATTGTTCAATCAACGTAAGATAATAATGATATTCTAATTTTTTGGATGGCAGCGTATAGATTCTAAAGAAAAAATTATTATATATATCGATTTTGAATAGTAATGCTATTACTATGATTTCACTTCCGAGCATCAATGAATTTTTCAATCCAAGGACTCGCACATATCCCCCGCGTATCAAAGTGCCATCGCATGAAGTGCATCGATTCGTACAGCAGATCTAGATTGCCCTCTATTAGTCTGTTGTCTTCGTTGCTGCATTTTATCAATAACTCCTGAAGATTTATAATAAAGCGTTTTAAGCACATTTGCAGCTCTTTATCTTGCATTCGCCACTGGTTCATTGCATAGTTAAGATCAATGCGGGATCGGACTTCATGATGCGTCCAATTCTTACTTTCCGACGCTATTCGCGAGACAGAACATATGGCATCAACAAGTCTTGCGACCTTTTCCGCGGCGGGCTTGACCTGTGACAACATTTTCCGCACACGCTGTAAATCACTTCCGCTCATTTCCGCATAATGACATGTTAGCTCAGGATTTTTCGCGAACATGGCCACTGCTCCGCCTGATCGAATCAAAAAACTTCCCTCAAATGATTTCGCGTCGAGATCATGGCAATGCCAAGCCACAAGCCTACAATCGTACAGGACTCCATACCCGTGCATGGACAACCTGAAACCCAAATCAATATCTTCGGCACCCCATGCCGGAGGACGTATCTCATCATCAAACATGCCAACTTCCCTGACAGCACGTGCGGGTACGCTGATGTTGCAAGCATAGAAATGGTTGTGGCTGTATAGGCCCGGCCCCTTCATGTTTGCGTATTCGAAGAGCAGGTCCGAGCGTTCCAGCAGAAAACCGAAAGGAGTAGATACGTAGGGTTCAGCGAAGGAAAAACGCCCAAGGACGGCAATGCGCTTGCCAGGTTGGGTGTAATGCATGTTGAGATGCCTAGTGAGTCCGTCCGGATCCAGCAGGGCATCGTCATTCAGAAAAACCAAGATAGGTGCGCGTGCGATTGAAATACCGCGATTTCGAGCTGGGCCAGGCCCAACATTCTTCTCATGGCGTTGATGCACATAGTAGAATGGGGCGTTATTCTCGAATTCTTGGAGGATTTTAGGCGTATCGTCGCTGGAACCATCATCGACGATTATCAATTCAAAACGTTGCGGGTCAAGAGTTTGTTCAACGAGCGATTGCAAAAATCTCTTCAATACGTCAGCCCGTTTGCGCGTGGCCACGACAACGCTTAATTCCGGCAACGCGCTTGGCCGCTTAAATGTCCACTTGCCAGCGGATTCCTGGAGTGATCCAGTTCGATAGAGAGTGGTGGAGTTCAACAGGATATTGTTCGGCAGCAAGGCCTGCGAAGATTCGACCTTTCGGTCCTGCACATGCGTCAGGTTGGGATAATCGATGAGATGATTCAACAACGGCGTGTACCATCGCAAGGGCAGGAGTCTATCCAACGGAGGGAAGTGCAGGGCATAACCGCGGGCATGTTTGAGAACAGTGTGGATAAAACCGTCACCGTGTGTTCCCCCTTGGACGAACCGACACGAGACAGGACATCCTTCAAGAATACCTCGTTGCATCGTTTCTACGGGATCACCGTCGGTGACGATCAAGATCTCCATGTCCCGCATGATATCAGTGCTGATATGCTTAGCAATGCGGTTCAGGTTATCAAGATACTGCCTTTTTCCCATCATGGGCTTAGGCAAAGGAAGCGCAACCGTCAGCAGGGGCTGTTGTGGAAGATACTTCGAATGCTTTTTGTATCGGGCATAAACGCGTTGCTGGTCTGGGTAAAAATCCGACCAATCTTCGCCTGATCCGCCTTTGGCTTGTCCATGGAAGCGGTAGGCTGAGAAAAGTTCCGGAATGTAACGGATTGGCTGGACACGGGTCATGCGTAAAAACAGGTCCCAGTCCATGGTGTAATGCAGAGTTTCGTCAAGAAGTCCCACTTCCTCAAGTAGGCTGCGTTTGAAGAAAAGCGATTGCTGGGACGGATGGAAGAAGTCGTCCCAATTGCGGATGATGTCTTCAAATCCCTTCTCCCTGTTTTTGAGCAGGAACTGCCGCCCTGTCTGCTCAAAAATCCACATGCTGTCGCCCATGATAATACGTTCATTTGGGTGTTGTCTGAACCATTGGGCAACCTTTTTGAAGGTTTCGGGAGTGTAGAAATCGTCCGAGTTGATCCAGGCGATGATTTCCCCCCTCGCCATGGAAAACCCTTTGTTCAACGCATGGGATTGGCCTCGATCCGGTTCCGATGTCCATTTCAGATGCGGATACTTGCGCAAGATGTCTAAAGTAACGTCGCTTGATCCACCATCGATGACAAGATGTTCATAGCTGGGAAAGTCCTGCCACATCACCGCGCGGATGGTGTCCTCGATGAACTGGGCCTGATTTAAGGATACGGTAATGACGCTGAATAATGGATGGTGGCCAGTGGGGATGCGAGGAGTATGGTCATGGATATTGCGGCCACTGTTTTCTTGGATATGATAAAAATCAAAATAGTGGTTGCAATCGGATTTCAGAACCTTGACTGCTTCCTCATGCCTTGGCTGGGTCTCGACGAAACGCGAGAGCAGATGTCTGGCGGTTAAGCGATCCCCGGTCATTCGTAGTGTATGTGCCAAGGCATGAATGATTTCCCAGTCATTGCTACCTGACTGGAAAACTACTGACAGAAAGGTTTGTGCTTCCCTGGCTTTGCTCAAGCCCAAAAGTGCTAGTCCCGCGACCCGCATGGCAGGAATCGAATCAGGTGCATGCTGAAGGAGCTTGATTGAGATCCTCAGTGCGACGTCATATTGACGTTTTTTCAGCAACTGTTCGGCTTCTGTTATAAGCTGAGCTGTTTGGGCAGGGGGGGGGGTCGACATTGTTTTTTTGATAAAAATTTATATAGTTGTTTTAAATCATTGTGTTGCGGATACTTGGCTCTTGCATGACGATCTCAGGTTCTTTGGGGGCACCTAGCAATTATTGAACCATTGGACTATGCATATAATGCTCCGTGGATACCCATGCCCAAAGATGGTAACCGAAAGAAGTGATACGTTCCGGCCAAAACTAGCATTGGAAATCGTCACCGAGGTTGAGATTGTTTGGCATGAATTTGGAATAAACTGCTAATCACTAGCGGGTTGATGCTTTTTCACGATGCTCTGCTTCCAGGAAAGGCTTCAATACGGCCTTGAAAGAGCTCGCAGAGGGTTAAAATACCCGGGCGTGTGCGGAGTCGACTGCTCGGATGTGTTTACCCATCCAGTCCTAGCGCATGAACCAACAAGGGGCGCTGAAGTGTTTAGGTTGCTCTGGATCCGTGTATAGTGTTGTTTCTGTTTCCAACTATCTGTAATTTATGAATTACCTTTCTCTTTTTGTCATCGCCAAGGATGAAAACGAGTATCTTCGAGAGTGGGTTTATCATCATGCCTTGCTTGGCGTGGAACATTTTTACATCTACGACAATGAGAGCCGCATTTCTGCTCTTGAGTTTCTGCAAGATTTCCCTTCGGACATGATTACCTATCAGTGGGTTGAGGGAAGGGATCAACAAATTCCGAAATACAATCATTGCCTGGAGACATATGGCAAGAAGAACCGCTGGATCGGCTTTCTCGATGTGGATGAATTCCTTTTTCCCATTCAAGGCAATGACCTGCGCGCCGGTTTGGCGGATTTTGAAGCATATGCCGGCTTGGCCGTGCCGTGGACGACATTTGGATCATCCGGGCACTTGAGTAAACCATCCGGTCTGGTCATGACCAATTATCTGCAACGTTATCCTGACAATATGCACCCTAGCGACACGATAATCAAGTGTCTCGTAGACCCGGCATCCATCTCCGCCGGCCTTGATCCGCACAGGTTCATGCCCATTGATGGTCGGTACATTGTAAATGAACTGCATATTCCAGTGGAAAGAGGCGGTAACAGAACACTGCGGTCAACCACGAAGTTTCAATTGAACCACTTTTTTTTCAAGTCGCAACAGGATTTTGAGGCCAAGCTGCAACGAGGAAGGGCGGATCGCACGGATGCCCAAGGGCGTTATCCTTATGAGATGTTTTACCGCCAGTCGCGCCAAGCCAGACATCCGGACACCAAAATTCTTCGTTTTGCACCCAAGGTGCATGAGGCTGTGCTGGGTCAAGCCGCAATACTACCGGCCTTGGGCTCGCTGCATCTTTTTGAGGCAGTGAACACGTTGCTGCCACTTCTGGAGCAGGGCCGCATCGAGGCCGCTGAGGCGCTGCTTTGCCGTGCTTGCACAACGTCCGCGCACAGTGCTGAATTGTGGAGCCTTCGAGCCGTTTGCGCTCGTTTAGCCGGAGATCATGAACTGGCATTGCGTTTCGCCAAGCAGGCCATGGCTCGGGAAATGTCGCTGGAAAGTTCCTGCGAGCTGTTCCAGGCCTTTCTTGGACTTGGGAGGACGGTCGAGGCCCAGGCCACGCTGCAATGCCTGGTGGATTATCTTGGGCCGAGGGGCAACGCCGAGATCGGGCTTAAGGATCAAATCGATCAGATGCGTGACCAACTGAAGAACTCAATGCAGGATGGAGTCGCATGAGACACATCATCGAGACCCTGGAACAGGACATGGCCCAGGGCAAGAATATCGGTTTGTACGAGCATGTGCGGGGATACCTGCATCCAGCGGAAGGGTACATGTTGATGCTGATGGCCGCCTTTGGTGAAGGCGAAGGCGAGGTCGTGGAGATCGGCAGTTTCCACGGCAAGTCCACCTGCTATCTGGCTCACGGCTTGAGGATGCGCAAGTCCGGGGTGGTCCACGCCGTGGATCATTTTCAGGGCTCACCAGAGCACCAGGCCGGGGCGACCCATGAGGAGCCCGCTTTGGTCCGGGAGAAGACGCTGTACAAGCAGTTCATGAAGAACATCCAGGACAACGGCTTCAGCGAATACGTCCGCCCCGTCGTCGCGGACTCCATCTCGGCGGCAAAGAACTGGGACAAGCCCATCCGCCTTCTGTTCATCGACGGAGACCATTCCTACAAGGCCACGCGTCACGATTTTGAAACATGGTCCGCCCATGTCACGGACCAGAGCTATATCGGCTTTCATGACGTCGGTCCCAGTTGGCCCGGGGTAACGAGGTTTTTCAACGAAATTACCGAGTCCGGCAAGGGCGGCTATCGGGTGCTGTTGGCTGTGGGGAGTCTTCGGGTCGTGCGGCGGGTTTGATACTGCCCGAGGGAGCGGAGCGACCGGGTGGCGGAAAAATGCCGGATTCAGCTTCCTTTCCCCATCACCTCGGCTTGCCAAAAAATCTGATCCGCCCCACGTGACTCCCGGTCAATATCCGCTAGTTCACGTTCCGTGAACTTGTGTTCCATCTTGATGTGATTACCCCAGACATGGGCCCAGGAGGCTTTGGATTTCGGGGCCTGTCTGCCGGCGTCCTGGAGGTGGACCACTTCCACCCGGCCGTCGTACACGGCCTGTCCTCCGGCCTTCCAGATCTGGATGTCGTGTTCTAGGTCGTCCACCTGGGAGGGGGAAAAGCGGACGTCGAAGCCCGGGAGGCCCAGTCGTTCCCACTTTTTCAGGTCAAAAAGATGGCAGCAGCCCATGACGGACAAGCAGGGTCGGCGGGAGTCGAACTGGCCCAGGTCCATGAACAGGGGGGCATTGTTGGTGAAGCGGATGGTTTTGTTTCCGGTTTCCTGAAAAAAGCGATACACGTATTGCACGGTGCGGGTGGCCCCGGGATTGACGCCCTTGGGGCCCACGACCACGGCTTTGGGGAAGAGTTGGAAATCCTGGAGGTAGCAGGCCAGCCAGTTCCGGGGCAGGAGGACATCGTCGTCCAGATAGGCCAGATAATCGGCTTCCTTGGTTTCCGGAAGGGTGAACAGCCAGTTGCGGGCCGCTGGTGCGCCGATGTTTACGGGCAGGTGGATGATGGTTACGGGTCGGCCTTGGGCCATGGCTTGAACAGTGCCGTCCAGTTCTTCCGGAGTGAAGGCCGTGGAGCCGTTGTTGAGCAGGGTGATTTGGCTCGGGCCGATATTTGAGGCCAGCAGGCTTTCCAGGGTGCGCAGGGTGGTTTCCAACTTGTTGAAGGTATAGAAACCGATGTGCACCTTGTTTTTATCTACCAGGGCCATATCCGGAGAGGGCTGATCCAGCTCCCAGAGACGGTAGCGCAGATGGGGTTGATGCGGTTCCCAGGCCAGGGAGCGCAGCCAGTGCACTCTGGCCGTGTCCGCTTCGCCTTCGCGAAGGGCCAATTCGGCGCGCAGGTTCAGGCTGAGAAAACTCTCCGGCCCCTGGTTCAGCAATTCGCGGGCTCGGTCCTCATTGCCGGACTTCCAGGCAGCCCAGGCCAGGAGCGGGGCCGTTGCCGGGCCATACGGTTTTTGGATGAACCGCTCAGCCCACCTTTCGAAACGCTCCTTTTCCCCCCATTGCCAGAATTTTGTCAGCCCCAGAAACTGGAGTAGTGGTTCGCCGGAGTTTGTCAGAATCTGCTCCAGGCGGGCCGGGTCGTCTCCGCACTGTTCGATGAGCGGATGGGCCTGCTCCATGGTCAATCCCGACACGTTCCGGGGCAGGGCGTCGAACCAAGCCTGAAGGTCCGGAGACGATCCGGCCATGGGCAAGAGCTGGCCCAGCAGATCGCGGACGTTGGGGTCGCAGGGATTGAGCACCAGGGCTTGGCGCAACAATCCGGCGGCCAGGTCGATACGGGCGGCGGATTGGGGATCCTGGGACGGCTCCAGGCCATCCAGGAGTTTTTGAGCGGCCCAGACGGCATGGCCGGGATCGAAATAGCCCTGGAAGCGGTGCAGCCAGGAGATGTGGTCGAGGATGGTCGGTTGTGGATGCATGGCGCTTTTCAGGTGGGGTTAGGATACAGACAATGTTTAACCACGGGGGGCACGGGGGAGCTTATTGCTGATTCCGTATCTCTTTCCCCGTGATCCCCGTGGTTCATTCTTCAGTGGCATTGATTGTTCACAGAACTCCGTTTTGGAGTGATAGCCTTACGAGGAAGAGTGCGCACTTCGAACAACTTTCTCTAAAGTTTTAGGTCTTTAGGCAGAATTTTTGCTGTGGTGTTATCTGTCAAACGAAGCCCGCAGGATGATCTCGACTTCTTTGGAAAAGTCAGGGCTTGAGGCCGTGATATCCAGATTATCCGAGCAAAAACGGAAAAAATGAGCGGCCATCTGGTACAATGTCGGGGTGCTGGAGTTCACCGCGTTGAAGTGGTCCGCTGTTTTAGCGTAATTCGTGCCATACTCATGGGCCGCAAGGTTGCGGAGGGCGCGCATGGACTGCCAGTCTTTCACGGACTTGAGAACCCTGTTTTTCTCGAAAAACCCGAGGACGCGCAGGAAATTCTCCGAGGGCTCACCAGCCAGCAGGGCGGCATGCCGCATGGCCGTACCCAGGGTGTCCTGAAGTTTGGCGAACCGCTCGTTGACCGCGGAGAGGTTGGTGAACAGGTCTATGTCTTTGTTGCGGGCTGCCAGTTCATCCCCGGTCACGGGCCAGGTAATCCTGGAGCGAGCCCCTTCAAGAAAATAGATGCACCGCTCCACGGCGGTCAGCAATTCTCCCAGGTGACGATGGGACTCTTCAAGCAATGTATTCATGGGGCGGCTTGACTCAGTGTCATGGCCATGGATTTGGCCATGGCTTCAAAGGGGGTGTCCGGGTCATGGACGCACTTCACGAGGATATCCACAGGAAGGCCAAGCTCGTCCTCGAGAGCGGCCAGCATGCGGGCCTGTTCCCAACGGGGCATGGGGGCCTCGGTTTCGATGAAAAGGTCAATGTCGCCCCCTCTGGCCGTGTCGTCAAGCCGGGATCCGTAGACGGAGACGCGACTGTCGCCTCCGGCATGGTTGGAAACAATTTCTATAATTTTTGCAGCTTGCGATGAGTTCAGTCTCATTTTTTCAGTCTGTTTGATTTGAGATGATCGTTCGGGGCTTGGGTTTGATGGTTTGCCGTGAAATGCGCTTTGGTTAACCACGGAATACACGGAAAAGCACGGAAAAAAAGCGGATTCAGGTGGTCTCCATTGGGGAACGAGACGAGGGCGTCTCGCTCTCGTCGTTTTCATGTCCGAGGGGTGGCCTGGAGCTGATCGGTCATGGATTTAATCTACAATTATTTTGATCTTGCTATCCATAATGCTTGACGTCGTCAATTTTAGCGATGCCGGAGTTTGAAATTTGAATTTGATGACTTTGCGTCAACAATGATCTGGCGTATAAGCCTCGCGATACAGGCGTTCCATATCTTCCTCCCCCAACATTCGGGCCTGATTCGCCAAATGCGCGGCTTTTCGGCGCAGGGGGTGGGGGGCGGCGAGGATGCGGTTGATGACGGCGATTTTGTTTTGCGTTTCAGCGGCCAGGTTCTTTTGACCGCATTTCAGCGCGGCCCGCAGCAGGTGCGTGTAGGCGGCGAGGGAAGGGCAGAGGTTGGCTTGACGCAGGCGAATCTTCAGGGTCTGGTACCAGGCGGCCTTTTCTTGCAGCAGACGACCCGCGGCCTCGTATCCATCTTGCCAGAGCGGATGGGCTTCCAACAGGTCGAGCAGAACGGGCAAGGGGGACTGGGCGAGGGGTGCGAGGCGGTCGAAGTCCTCGTCCTGCTGGGCCGCATGGGGCAGCAGCCAGGGGGTCAGGGACAGTTTCAGACCGTCCTGGGCGAGGTGGCGGTGCAGGTCCGGGGTGATCAGCGCGGCGCAGCGTTCGTGGAGCAGTCCGGCGTTGGCCTGATCGTGGTCAAAGCGGCCGGGGGTCTGGCTGGTGTAGTGGATGATCGTACTTTTCGGTACGCACCGCAGGGCCAGGCCCTGCTGACGGATGCGGGCGCAGAGCTCCAGGTCTTCGTAACCGTTGATGTAGCCTGGGAAAAAACCGCCAAGGGTCAGAAACAGGGTGCGCGGCAGGAGCAGAGCGGCCCCGGTCAAGGCCAGGACGCGGCGTTTTTTTCTGACCAGTGGATGTCTGGCGGGAAAGTGTTCATAGAGATGGTGGGGGCGCTTTTGCAGGCAAAACGCGATCCCCAGATGTTGGGTTTGTGAGCATTCTGACTTTGTTTGCGGCGTTCCATCCGTGTCCGTGCTCTGTTCCGTGCTCTGTTCGGGGCTGGGATAGACCAGTAGCGGCCCTGCCGCGCCCAGATCCGGCTCCGCGGTCAAGGCGCCGTGCAGCGGCTCGAACCAGCCCGGTTTGGGCACGGTGTCGTTGTTCAGAAAGAACAGCAGCTCTCCCTGGGCCGTGTGCGCGGCCAAATTGCAGGCCGGTCCGAAGCCCAGGTTCGTCTCCTGGCGCAGGACCGCGAATCGTTCCCCGAACAGCTCGTGACCCAAGGGAGAGCAGGCCTCCAGAGTGGCGTCTCGTGAGGCGTTGTCCACCATGATCACTTCGAAGAAGTCCCCGGAAGTGGCGGCCCGCAGGCTGTGCAGGCATTGCCGGGTCAGGGGCCACTGGTCACGGACCGGGATGATGATGGACAAGAGCGGAGCAGCGTTCATGTAGGCAGGATGTAGGTTGTCTCCGCATGTCCGAGAACCATCCGTTCCGCCCATTCCACGCCCTGCATCACGGAGTGGTCCATGTTGCCCACCTCGTATTTCCAGCCGCCGAAGCGACCTCGCGAAAAGATGCCCAGGGATTCCAACCAGGGTTGGATCACGTTCAAGGACGCATCTCGCTCCAGGCAGGGGATGGGGTAGCCGTAGTCCGCGACGTGTTCCCAGGTGGAGACGATGCGCCGGGCGTCGTCCGCCTGCATCAGTTCCACGTCTTTCAAGCCTGAGACGGCATCGGGCAACAAGGCCGCACTATCCACGGGCTTGTGTCCGGAAAAGGAAACCTCGGCCATCAGGGCGCGTTGTTCGCCGGGACGGGCCGTGTTGTTGGGCGAGTAGTTGTGGAAGTTCGTGACCCGGTAAAAGGGATTGGAGAACTCCGGAAAGTACATCCAGCAGGTGTCGTCGGCTCGCGTCCCTTCCAGGCCGACGCCCAGGATATGCACTCCATTGTGCTTCAGATTCCGGGCAGCGGCGCGGATGGGTTCGGGAGGGGCGCTTCCGGTGCTCAGGGCGGTCAGGATCAGCCAGTCCAGGGGGGCGGTGTTCAGCAGGGCGTCGTAGGTGATGGTGGTTCCGTCGGCGAAGGTGACCATCCTGGCCGTGGCATCGATCCGATCGACTGCCGCGTTGAGGCGGAGGTGTTCCGCATGCCGTCTTGCCAGGCGGGTGAAAATTTCTCCGGTGCCGCCGTGCAGCGGAAAACGAAACAGGTTGTTCGGTCCCCAGGACACGTCGTCCCGCTGAAAGACAATGTTCTTCAGAACGCGCCGTAGATCCACCACGCTGACCCGCTCGCCGATCCAGTTCCAGGCCATGGTCTCCGGCGGATACGCCCAAACCTTGAAATTGTAGGGAAAGAGGAACAGATCGGCGATGCCCGGGCCGAAGACCTGGTGGATCCAGTCGCGGAAATGGGCGGGATTCCCGGAATTCGGTTTTTGCTCATGCAGATCGAGCAGACCTTCGATGCATTGCCATTGCAGGTCCGGCGGCAGGTGGCGGATGTTGTTCTGGAACGGGTAGGGAACCCAGGTTTCGGCGATGCGGATCATGGCCTTGCGCTGGTGCTCCAGGTAATCTTGGCCGAGCAGGTCCTCCAGCAGGCGGTCAAAATAGTCGTAATGTGAAAAGACCACATGGCCGCCAATGTCCCAGGTGAAGCCCTGGTCGTCACGGAAGCTGGCGGAAAGGCCACCGGGGTGGGCGTTTTTTTCCAGGATCAGGTAGTCCGTGACGTCCAGTTCGCGCAGACGCTGGGCTGCGCCCAGGCCGGTGGGGCCGGCGCCGATGATCAGATGGGCAACATGGTGGGTGGGCATTGGTTCACATCCATTCTTGCAGGTCACCGTGTTCGGCCATGGCCCGGACCTTGGCCAGCAGGTCTCGCCTGGTGACGTCCCGGTCCAGGGTCGCGATCCGCTCCACCTGTTCTGGAGCATAGTTGTGGTGCAGTTTATACTCGTTGGCCATGGCGCTGCCATATTGCTGGGCGTTGTTCAGGGTCGCCCGTCCGGTGCGTTTCAGGTGTCCGATTTCGAGGTGGCCGGTATAGACTGCCGGGCGGCCGTTCAGGCACAGCCGCAGGTCGTGGTCCAGGTCGTCGAATTGGGATGGCGAAAAGCGCAGATCAAAGTCACCGCATTCCAGCAACACGTCCCGGGCAAAGAGGTGGCAGCAGCCGGTGACCGAGGAGCAGGGCCGCAGGTAGCTGAACTGACCCTGGTCCAGAATCTGATGATGCAGGTTGGACAGCCTGAAGGAGGTCCAGTTTTCCGAGACGTCCGGGCGGTCCGCGGGCTTTAATTCGCGTACGTGCAGATCCGCGCTCTGGATGGAGGCCGGGTTGTGAAAGTCCACCACCTTGCAGCCCCAGACCCCGGCTTCGGGGTAGACCTCGCGAGCCGCGCCTAGTCGTTCCAGCCAATCCTCGGGCAAGCTGACGTCGTCGTCCAGATAGACCAGCCAGTCCGCTTGGCCGCACTCCGGCAGATGCATCAACCAGTTCCGGGCCGCTGGTGCGCCGATGTTTACGGGCAGGGAGATCACCTGAAAGCGCTGCGGGCCGAGTCGGTCCTGCCAGCTTCGGAGCAGATCCGGCGTCTGATCCGTACTGGCGTTGTCCAGAACCGCCACCGTGGCGCCGTGCAGTTTGGAGGCATGGAGGCTGTCCAGGGTCACGGCCAACTCCTCGCCCTTGTTGTAGGAATAGAGCAGAACCATGGTTTTGCCCGGTGGGATCGTCCGTTGCTGATCCACGCCCAGCAAGGTGTCATGCATCTTCAAGATCAGGCCGGTCTGCCATGGACGCAGACGCAGGGTTTGCCGCCAGTGATGGAAGGCTTGTTCCCGGTTGCCCTCGGTATAGGCCAGGTCGCCCAACAATCGCTGCCCACAGGCCGCGGACATGGCAATTTCCTGAGCCGTGTCCAGCATCCGGTTCGTAACCGGAAGCCCCTGCGACATGCGCAGCTCGGCCCGGATGCGTTGGCCCAGCAACGGCATGGCCGCGGGCCAGTGCCGGTCCATGCAGTGCGTCGTCCACTCCCATTCCTGCTCAAAGGGCCCCACCGAGAGCGCTTGCTGCCACCAGTAGAGGTTCTCTGGATCCTTTTCGAGCATCTGTTCCAGATAACGGCATGTTTTATGTGTTTCCCGGCGCTGGACCAAGCGCGCATAATAGGCGTTCTGTTCCGGTGGTCGCCACATTTTGGCCACATAGCGGAATATGGGAATTAAATGTTCGGGGAGGCCGGGTATTTTTTCCTGGAGCATCAACAACTGCCCGGCAAGTTGCCCATCCAGCGGATCCTCCTCCCAAGCCGCCAAGAGCATGTCCAATCCCAGCGAAACGCAAAACGAGGCCTGGGCCGGGGACGTTCCGGAAACTGCTTGATCCAGGGCCTGCTCGGCCATGGTGACCAGGTGGAGCTTGCCCACGCTGCCCAGCAAGAGGTTGTCTTGGAGTGGTTCGGGCAGCATGTTCCAGAAAGGTTTGTTATGGGTCAGCATGGGGTGTGCCTGGTGCATGATCGTGATCCATTGCTAGAGTTGTCCGGCGGAAAGATGACCGCTCTTCAGCCCGGCATGGTAGTAGGCGCTTCTGAGTGAATGAGAATTCGGCAGTGTTTCGCTCAAGTGCAGAAACAATGGCCGGAGGATGTCGCCGTGGAGCCTGGCGGATGCCCGCAGGCGATTGGCGATCAGGTCGGACCAGTCATGTTCGCGCAATTGGTTGGTGAAGGTGGCGGCGCGGTGGGAGTCTCTGTGGCCGGTGTTGACCTTGGCCTGGCCGTTACGGGCTAGGCGGATGCGCAGCTCGTCGTCGTCCAGGAGGCGGCGAAGCTGGTGGAGCAGGTCAGCGACGTCGATTCCGTCCGGAGATTGGTCGTATAGCCAAAGATCCTCGCCGTGGTGGAACAGATCATCCTGGCCGTGGCCGATGCGCGGGGTGAGCAGGGCGCTGCCGCAGGCCAGGGCCTCCATGACCCGGAAGTTCAGGTCGTTCAGGTCGCAGAAGTTGAGAACGACCTTGGCTTGGGGGAACAGTTCCCAAAATTTGCCCTGGCGGACTTCCAGGTTCGGAAGTTCCCGTTTGAGGTTCTTCAGGGCCGCGTGACGCCTGGGCGTCAAGATGGCGTCGACCTTGCCCACGAACAGAGCGTCCCAGATTTGGTCCTTGGGCGCGGGTTGGAGGGTGTCCGGGACAAACGGCGGTGTCCATAGTATCCGGTTCGCGTCCAGAAACGTTCCGGTAAAGCGGGGCAGATGGTCGCGCAGGCTGACCAGGCAAAGATCAAAGGTCTGGGCGTACAGCGGATGCCAGGAGTGGATGTGCGAGTCCACGCTGTAGAAGACGGTCAGACTGGGGCAGGTGTGCGGGTCGAGCAGAGGCGGGGGGCCGCTGTAGTCGGCAATGACCAGGACGTCTGGCGGTTTCGGCAGGTCTGCGAAAAGCTCGCGCCAGGAGACCGCGGCGGGTTGGTACTGGCGTTTGATGGTCGTGGCCCAGCCCGAGGTGGGGAGGGCGCTGGAGAAAAAGGCGGCTCCGTACCAGAGCAGGGTGGGTGG
>NZ_PZKN01000026.1 GCF_003046795.1 Desulfonatronum sp. SC1
ACAATGCAGCAGATGCGCACACTCCATTCATGTCTTTGTTGGAATGCCGGGGCACGAAAAGCGACCCGCAAGCTTGAGGAACCAAGCGACGCCCAGGCCCAGATACTGAAGGCCATGGGCTACGGAGTGAGCAGTGGGGTCTTACAGGAATTGGCGACTTAACACACCGAAATCACTTGCGTTTTCAAAAAAAATGACGTTCAATCTGTTAAACTCCTGGTAGAGTTCATACTTCCCGATTGTTTTATCGTTGTACGCAATAAAGCCATGCGTTCTTTCAACGTGCTTTTCTTCAATTTTCAAGTCGCTCTTTTCGTGAATATATTCGTTTCTATTTTCAAATTCTCTTTTTGTTGTTGACAAATTCAGGACATATTCTCCATCGATCGACATTTCGTAAATAAAAATAGCAACATACGGCATACCTGAAAGAATTGTTTCGTTGAGATGCTTTATGACTTCATGTTGGATATTCCAGATATGAACCGGATATCCTCCTTCAATGATATTCTTTATGTCTTCAATTTCCCTGTAGAACTGAGAAATCATTTGTTTTTTGTAGTTATTGTAAAAATACGTCGCGGAAATCGTGCTGATGACGGCGATGGATGCCGTGATCAGCACGACTGTTTTCCAGACAAGGTGTTTTCTGATGAATGTGAGCATCCGTCTCAACCTCTTCAACAGCGGACCTTGTATCAGTCCCGGCCATGATTTAAAGGATGATCAGGCCGAACTCCAGCCCCAACTCACGCTTGGTGCCACGGCTGAAGACCGCCAAAGTCCTCAAAATCCGTATCCTCGAGAAAAGATCATTCCCGCCGCCTGCCCCGGTTCATGACGTAATACCAGGCTCCGGGATATTCAATCCGTAATGGTTTTTCCATCTGTTCAGACTACGTGAATAGGCCTATAAAAGACAAGAGCAAACTTGAACTTGCTCTCATTCTCATTCCGAACGACGAATTGAAATAGTTATCTCCAGATTGAAGTCTTATTTACCTCCACCTGTTGATTATCTCCTGCATCTTTCCGTCTGAATGCATTTTTTCGAGTGCATCAGCGATACGTTTGGCTATTTCATCAGGAAAGTTTAAGCTTGCAGCAATATACACACGGGTATACTCCCCTATTGCTGGCCCTACTAGTAATTCACGTGTATCCTGACCTATCTTCTTCCAGTTATATAAAGCTATAAAATCTGAATCAGCGATGGTATCAAACCTTCCAGCCTGCAATTTTAGTGCATTAATTTCTGCATCATGCGCCATATCAAGATTGGTTATCCCTGCTCGTTCCAAAATAGGGATGATAGCATGTGCCCGAACAACACCGACAGCCAATTGTTGAGCTTCTTCCATAGTTTTTATAGGTTCTGGTCTGCCGTATGAGTAGATATGATACTGTGTTCTGATCAGCTCTCCAATCCACTTAAAATTTTCTTCCCTTTGCGTGGTCCTGGAAAAAGGGATAATAGCATGCATCTCATTTCCCGGTTGTTGCAACTGCATCTGCGCTCTGGTCCAGGGGACATTCATATCAAAAACAAACACCGGAGCCCCATAATTGGTGGCTTCATTCAAAATCTCAACGGCAATACCGACCGGTTTACCGTCAACAACTCCGCAAAAAGGCATGGCATTTAGCCCATAAACAAGAACTTCCCCTGCAAAAACATTCGAAAGGGTCATCATATTTATAATGCAGGCATAAAAAACAGCAACAATTTTTGCTTTCATCGCATTTCCTCCATATAAACCGGACTTTGGCTCCCAGCTACCGACAAACTCAACCAAGCTCGAAGCTCTAAGGGCGATGCTCATGAAGTTGTTCTATCTGCCAGTTCGCCAAACCTTTTATCCGGATTTCACGGGAAGGGCGTCCTCATCGTATCCGCCTGCTGGATTAACAGCTATTTCAGCATGTTATTGACAACAACAGGCCCAATCTTGGTATCTTAGATAGCTCCTTCCCCGCCGTCCAGCCCCAGCATCCGGCGTCCGTCCTCCAAAACCATGTACAAGGCCGGGATGAGCACCAGGGTGATGGCCGTGGCGAAGAGGACGCCGAAGCCCAGGCTCACGGCCATGGGGATCAGGAACTGGGCCTGGACGCTGCGTTCCAGGATCATGGGCATCAGACCGAAGAAGGTGGTCAGGGAGGTGAGCAGGATGGGCCGGAAGCGGCGCTGGCCCGAGGCCAGGACGGCCTCGCGAACGTTCATGCCGTCGCGGCGGCCGGAGTTGATGAAGTCGATGAGCAGCAGCGAGCTGTTCACCACCACTCCGGACAGGGCCACGATGCCGAAAATGCTGAGCATGCTCAGGTTGATGCCCATGATCATGTGACCCCAGATCGCGCCGACGATGCCGAAGGGGATGGCCGCCATGACGATCAGCGGTTGGGAATAGCTGCGGAAAGGGATGGCCAGCAGGGCGAAGATCAAAAACAGGGCCATCAGGAAGCCCTGGCCCATGCTGCTGAAGGACTCCCGGCGCTCCCGCTCCTCGCCCTCCAGATCAAAGCCCAGGCCGGGGTGATCCGCGGTCAGGTCCGCGAGCACGGTCCGGCGCAGGTCCTGAAGGATGTCCTGAACATTGCCGGTGCGAGCGTCCACCGTGGCCGTGACGTTGATCACCCGCTTGCGGTCCGTGCGGTTGATGGCGCTGTATCCCCGGTCCCGGTGCAGGCGGGCAGCCATGTCCAGGGGCAGTTCCACGCTTCCGAGGGCGCTTCCGAGGGCGCTTCCGAGGGCGCTTCCGAGGGCGCTTCCGGGGGTGCTTCCGGGGGTGTTTCCGGGGGCGCGCACGCGCAGGTTCTCCAGGTCGGCCAGGGAAACGCGCCGGTCTTCGGGATAGCGGACCATGACCTTGACCTCGTTGCGCCCGCGCTGCAGGCGCAGGGCCTCGGCCCCGTGGAAGGCGGCGCGCACCTGGCGGCCCAGATCCTCCTCGGTCAGGCCCAGGGTGGCGGCCTCGGGCCGCAGCCGGATGGTGATCTCCTCCTTGCCCGCGGCGTGGGTGTCCGCGATGTCGCTCACTCCGGGATAGTCGGCCAGGGCCGCCTTGAGGCGCTCCGCAGCCGGGATGAGCACGTCGAAGTCGGCGTGGGAGAGTTGTACGTCGATGTTCGCGCCGAAACGCATCAGGTCGGCCTTGAAGGTCAGGGATTCCACCCCGGCCACGTCTCCGGTCAGCTCCCGCCAGCGCCGAGCCACGGCGTCCGAGGACGCGTCCCGTTCCTCCCCCGGCTTGAGTTGCAGGGCCACGTTGGCCAGGTGTCCGCCGCTGGTCTTGCTCGCGCCCTGGGGCCCGCCGCCGGGAAGCAGGTGCGCGCCCACCAGGGCGTAGATGTGGCGCATCACGGTTCGGTCCTCCGGCAAATCCCGGTCGAATTCAGCCACGGTCAGGCCGGCCTGGCGCACCAGGTGCTCCACCACGGCCGTGGTCTGCTCCACCGGCGTACCGTGGGGCATTTGCAGGGTGGCGGTGATCACGTCGGCCTCCACCTCGGGCATGAACCGGAACTGGACCTTGCCCCCGCCCACCAGACCCACGCTGAGGATCAGCGCGGCCAAGGCCAGGGCCACGGTGGTGTAGCGGTGCTCCAGGGCCAGACCCAGCAGCCGGACATAGGGCCCGGCTATGAAGCGTTCCAGGCCCGCGCCGAAGCGGTCTTGCCAGCGCTTGACGACGTATTCCCGCTTTTTTTGCTTTGCCAGGCCCTTGCGCAGATGGGCGGGCAGGATGAACAGGGATTGGATCAGGGAGATGGTCAGTACCGGAATGACCACCAGGGGGATGGCGCCGATGAATTTGCCCATGGTCCCGGCCACGAAGAGCAGGGGTAGAAACGCGGCCACGGTGGTCAGGGCGGAGAAGATGATCGGCCCGGCCACCTCCGAGGCTCCCAGAACCGCGGCCTGGTCCGGCGAGAGGCCGCGCAAGCGGTGACCGAAGGCGTTCTCCCCAACCACGATGGCGTTGTCCACCACGATGCCCAGGGCCAGGATGAAGGCGAAGAGCGAAATCATGTTGATGGTCACGCCCAGGCCGGGCATGAGGAACAGCGCGCCCAGAAAGGCCACGGGGATGCAGAGCATCACCAGCAGGGCCAGACGCATGGCCAGAAAGAGGCTCAGACCCAAAAGAACCAGGGTCAGACCGAGCAGGGCGTTTTTCAGAAGCAGGTCGATCCGGCTTTGCAGCAGTTCCGAGGTATCGTTCCAGGTGGCTAGACGGATGGACGGAGGCAGGGCAGGGCCCTTGGCGGCCACGTAGTCCAGGACGGTCTTGGCGATTTCCCCGGGCTTCTGGTCCCCGACCCGATAGATGGTGATCATGGCCGCGGGCAGGCCGTCGAACAGCGCGGACTCGTCGGTCTGCTCGAATCCGTCCCGGATCGTGGCCACGTCGCCCAGGCGGACCTGAGCCCCTTCCGGAGTGCGCAGGACGACGATGTCCTCGAAATCGCGGCCATGGTCGCGGCGCTCCTTGAGCCGCAGGAGGATTTCCCCGCCCTGGGCGCGGATCTCCCCGCCGGGCAGGTCCAGGGCCGCGCGTCGGATCCGCTGGGCCACGCCTTCCAGGGTCAGCCCGAAACGGCGCAGGTTTTCCTCGGTGATTTCGACGGCGATTTCATGCGGCCGCACCCCGCCTAGTTCGGCCTGAGTGATCCCGGGCAGGGCCAGGAGTTCGTCGCGCACGGTTTCCGCGGTCTCCCGCAAACCGCGTTCCGAGGCTTGGCCGTAGACCACCAGGGAAATGACCTCGACCCGGTTGACCAGCTTGGTGATCACCGGCTTTTCGGCCTCTTCGGGCAGGGTGTCGATGCGGTCCACCTCGGCCTTGACGTCCTGCAGGGCCACGTCCGGGTTCACGCCGGGCAACAGTTCCACCGTGACCGTGCCCCGGCCTTCCACGGCCAGGGAGGTCATTTTTTTGATGCCTTCCAGCCCGCTGACGTTCTCCTCGATGATCAGGAGCACGCCCTCCTCCACCTCCTCGGGCGCGGCCCCGGGGTAGGCCACGCTGACCTGGATTTTGTCCAGAGCGATCTCCGGAAAGACTTCCTGCTTGATGTTCAGGCCGACAACCAGCCCGCCGACCATGAACAGAAGCATCAACAGATTGGCGGCCACGCCGTGATGGGCCATCCAGCGGATCATGGCGTTCATGGTCGGGCCTCGTGCCTGACCTCATCTCTGGCCTCGTCCCTGGCCTTGTCCGCGGCGACGCGCACGGCCATGCCCTCGGCCACGCCGGTGAGCGAGGTCAGGACAACCCGTTGATCAGACTCGATTCCCGTCGCGAGGAACAGTTCCTCGCCCTGGGCGCGAACCACCTGGACCTCGCGGATGCGCAAGGTCCCTTCTTCGGCCAGCCAGATCGTGGAGTGTTCGCGCAGGGCCCGTCGGGGGACGACGACTATTCCGGAAAGCTCGACGCCCTTGAGGTCCACTTCCACGAACAGACCGGGGGGTAGATGCCCTTGTCCGGCGTTTTCAGTCGGATGCAGGTTATAGGGATCGGCTACGGAGACAACGAGGGTCGTCATTCTGGTGTTCGGGTCCACCTCGCCCAGGGAGCGGACCACCCGGCCGTGCCAGACGGCCTCGGCCCGGTCCGACACGCGGACCTGGGCCTTGGCGCCGGGAATCTCCAGCCAATCCAGATCCTCCACCCTCACGGGCAGACGGATATCGACCTCGTCCGTGTCCGCGACCACGGCCACTGGGGCGCCGGAATGCACGAACTGGCCCAGGGCCGCGTTTTCCGTGCGCACTCGACAGTTGTACGGCGCGGTGATCCGGGTCCGTTCCAGGTTCAACCGGGCCTGATCCCGGGCCGCCCGGGCGGCGCGCAGCGCGGCCTGGGCCTGGCGCAGCTGCGGCTCAAAAAGAACCAGGGGATTGGGTTCCTGGCCGGGTTGGGCGTCGTTCTCGCCCAGATCCAACCCGAAATGCTCCCACTCCTGCCTGGCCACCCGGGCCGCGCCCTCGACCTTGGTCAATTCCACCTCGGCCCGGACCACGTCGGCTTCGGCCCGCTCCAGGGCCAGGCGGTAGTCCGCGTCTTCCAGGACCAGCATGGGCTCGCCTTGGCGAAAGAAGCCCCCGGCCGTGAACTGCTCGGCCGCCCAGACGACCTTGCCGGCCACCTGGGGGACGATGGTGGACTCCCGTGCGGCCCGGACCGTACCCGTGGCCCGGATGATCACGGTTCTGTCCTCGCGGGTCGTGGTCATGGTTTCCACGAGCACCGCCGGAACTTCCCGGGTCAGGGGCTCGGGTTGGGGCCGAGCGGCGATGAACCTGGCTGCGACGAGCACGGCCAAGGCCAGAATGAGCAAGGGGAGGACAATTTTGAAGAGGGTGCGAATGTTCATGACTGCCTCGGATGGGTGAACGAATGCGGATGACCCGGCACTTCCGCGCCAGGCTGTGAAAAGGCGAAGAGGGTGCCCTGCTTTCCCGCTCCTGATTCCGATTTGCATTCAACATGACGCATATAGACAGCTCGAGATCGAAATCGCAGTCATTCAGGAAGGCATTTGGTTGTTTCGATTTCGATACCGATTTCGATTGCGATTTCGATCATGACTCCAATTCGAGTTTCTCTGGGCAGTGTCATTTTGATAGCAAAGTGGAATGACTCCTGAACTCTTAATCCCGTCCTTTAAAACCCCCCGCCCAGAGCCCGGGCCAGCTGGACGCGGTCGGCCAGGATCTGACGACGGGCTGTAAGCAGGGCCGAGTCCGTGTCCGTCAGGGCGGTCTGGGCCTGGAGCACGGGCAGGTAGTCGTTCAGGCCGTGCTCGTAGCGCCACAAGGCCGTGGCCAAGGTTCTCTCCGCGGCCGCGCGTTGGTCTTCCAGCAGCAGAATGCGCCGAGCCGCGGCCTCGTTGGCGGCCAGGGCGTCCTCCACTTCGGTGAAGGCCTGGAGCACGGCCTGGTGGTACCGGGCCAGCAGCTCTTGGAATTCGGCCTCGGAAACCCGAATCTGGGCCTCGCGTCGACCACCGTCCAGCAGGGGCTGGGCCGCGCTCACCAGCAGATTCCAGAAAATGTTGCCCGAGGCCAGCAGCGAGCCCAGGTCCGCGCTGGCCCCGCCATAGGCCGCGACCAGGGAAAAGGACGGGAAGCGGTCGGCCACGGCCGCTGCCACGCGGGCGTCCGCGGCCTGCAAACGGCGCTGGGCCGCGCGGATGTCGGGGCGGTTGATCAGGAGTCGCGAGGGCAGGCCCGCGGCAAAAATGTCCGGAGGCAGGGCCGGAAGGGCGAAAACAGACGTCTGGTCGCCGGGATAGCGTCCCAGGAGCACGGCCAGGGCGTTGAGGGACTGGGTCAGCCGGGTCTCGTGGATGGGGCGTTGGGCCTTGATCCGGGCCAAGTTCTGGCGGGCTTGGTGCACGTCCAGCAGGGGAACGAGTCCTTCCCTGTATCGGCGCCGGGTCAGGTCCAGGGTATGGGCCGCGTGGATCGCGGCCCTGTCGTTCAGGTCAATCTGGGCCTGGGCTTCGGCGGCCAAATGGTACACGTCGGCCAGGGTTGCGCTCAGGCTGACCCGCAGGGCGCGCAGGTCTTCGCCGACGGCCTCGGCGTCCTCCATGGCGGCCTGCTCCCGCGCGGAGAGTTTGCCCCAGAGGTCGATTTCATAGGCGGCCGCAGCGCTGAGACGGTAGGCGTCCGCTGTTCGCGGGGCTGGTAGCGGGGATTGGGGCGACGATTGACGCTGTCTGCCGCCCGACGCTTCCAGGTTCAGGCTTGGCGAGCGGGCCGCCGTGGCCGCGTCCACGGCGGCCATGGCACGATCCAGGCGGGCCGTGGCGGCCCTGAGGTTCAGGTTTTCCGAGAACAGCTCCCGCATCAGGGTGTTGAGCCGGTCGTCGTCGAAGACCTGCCACCACTCACTGACGCCCGGGCTGACATCCGGTCGGGAAACATGCTCCCCAAACGCCTCTTCTCCGGCAAACGTGGCGGGCATGTCAGGCGGGGGCTGCGTGGTACGGGGCGCGTGCGCGGCGCAACCGGTCAAGACCAGAAAGGCAACCAGGGCCAGGGATGGAACAAGCGAGAAAGCGGTTACGCGGGACACGGGGCCTCCATGCCGGCCTGGGCAAAGGCCAGGAGTTGCTGCAGGAGATGGTCGGCGTCCCAGTCAAGGGGCGTGCCCGGAAAAGCAAGGTCGGCTTTTCGGCCTGTCAGACTCAGGGTGCTGCCCATGGCCCCGAAGGTAAAGAGCAGCCGCCGCAGCAGGACCGGTCTGGGGATATCCGGCAAGGCCCGGCCCAGGGCCTCGAAAAAACGGCCGATGACCGGGGACATGGCCTTCAGGAACAATTTGCGCACCGTGTCGTCGGATTCGTAAAACACACGACCGATGAGCATGATGAAGTGGGCGTTGCCGGGGTCTTCACCCAGCAGGCGCAGGGTCGGTTCCAGAAAGGCCCGCAGGACCTCCCGGACCGTGGGTGGTCGCCCCGCCGCTTCGGCAAAGGCCAATGCAGCGTCCAGCATGTTCAGCCGCTGCTCGTTGAGCGCGGCCAGACGTCGCCGGAGCACCGCTTCCATCAGGCCGTTCTTGGAGTTGAAGTGATAGTTGACCGAACCCAGGTTAACGCCGGCCGCTCCGGTGATTTTGCGCAGGGAGGTGGCATGGTAGCCGTCCCGGGCGAAAAGGCGTTCGGCCGTGTCCAGAATGCGGTCCACGGTGTTCGGGCTCATGAGATGATCCTTTTGTGGCGACGACGAACGGAGAATTCATACATACGTATGAACAGGTTTGCAACTGACATTTTTCTTTTCAGTGGTTCTCAGGAAAAAGGGTCGGTTCGGGATTCAAGCAGCGGGCTCAGGCGCGTCGCGTGTTCAGCGGATACAGCTTGCATTTCGTTGGATGCATCGGCCTTGGGTTGGGTGGTCCGGAATTGATGCAGGTCAAGGATTGTGTTCGGCGCAGGGGGTAGGGTCGACTGAAACCATCAACGACGAGGAGACCATCATGTCCGATTCCGTTCCCCCTTTGAAATCCTACAACATCCTGCCCGGTCCCAAAATGGGTCTGGTCACTCCGGAGTATCTGGAATCCGTGGCCGCGGCGGTGCGCAAGCACGGCATCCCCCTGCTCAAGATCACCTCGGCCCAACGTCTGGCCATAGGCGGGCACGGGCCGGAGGCCGCGGCGGACATCTGGCGGGCCTTGGGTTTTCCGGACGGTCCGAAAAGGCCCGTCGGCGTGCATTACATCCAGGCTTGTCCGGGCTCACGCTGGTGCAAGTACGGCCAACTAGACTCCCTGGAACTGGGCCGCAAGCTGGACAAGGCGGTCATGGATGCCGCGTTGCCGGCCAAGACGAAGTTCGGACTCTCCGGGTGCGGGATGAACTGTTGCGAGAGTTATATCCGGGACGTGGGGCTGTTCGGCAAGAAAAAAGGCTGGACCCTGATCTTCGGCGGCAACGGCGGCGGACGCCCCCGGATCGGCGACGTGATAGCCCGGGACCTGACCGACGACCAAGCAGTAGAGCTGACTCAGGTCTGCCTGAGTTGCTACGCCGCCAAAGCCAAGCCCCGTGAACGGACGGCTAGGTTCATGGAGCGCGTCGGGGCGGAGGCGTTCAGACTGGCGGTACTGGGAGAAGGTGCTGCCGTCGTCCGTCCGTCCGGCTCAGTTTGACGACACCGGCCGGCAAAGGTGCTTCAGGAGCAGGGAAAGCCAGTCCTTTTGCGGTGTGTTGAAGCGGAACTCAAGTTCTTTGAGGTACAACGGACAGCATTCCGGGGTAAAGCAACGGTAGCGGGTCAGCCAGTCCCCCGCGAACCGCCAAAAGGTCCGATCCGAGTCCAATGGGATGGATTCCTGGTCCCATTTCTTGGAGAAAAGCTTGCGTAGGTTGCCGCAGCAGGCGAACAACAGGGCCTCGCGGCCCTCGGCAGGTTCGGTGTAGACAAGGGTGCGCCAGATGCGTTTGCGGAGCGGACGGCCCAGGATGTCATGGACATCCAGCTTGGGGAGCAGCTCGAAGCGAATGGTCCCGGGCGAACGTTGCAACGTGAACACCGGGGCTCCCTTGCCCAGGCAGTGATTCTCTCCGGCGGCGCTGTTTTTACGGCAGTGCTTGCGCAGTTCGCCCTGTTCGTTGAACAGCGGCGCGAAGGACGGGTCTCCGGCCAGGAGGCTGAGCCGCAGCGTGTTCACCGCCTTGAGCGTGGTTTCGTAGGAAGCCAGGACTTCCCCGGCCATTTCCGTGACCGGCACGCCTTCCACGAACAGGCGCATCACGGCCATCCATTGGGCTCGTGAGAGCGCGCACCGATTCAGCCAGCGGCCGGTGAAGTCGTGAAAGGTGTACACACATGCCCCGCAGCGGTAGCGGCCGTCCTTGAGCGTATAGACGGATCGCTGTCCGCAGCGGGGGCAGCGCACTTCTCCCTCGGGCCAGCAATGGGCCGCGAAAAGCGCTTGTTGGGGGTTTCGATCCGACGTGAAAGCGCCGCGGCAGGCCACTGCCCCTATCCTTCCCAGTGAATGCACTCCACCGGGCAGTTTTCCACGGCCTCCTGAATCTGATCCTCTGGGCCGCCCTCTTCCTGAACGACCTCCGCCTTCCCCGCTCCGACGTCCAGGTGGAACACTTCCGGACACATTTCCTCGCAAACTCCGCATCCGATGCACTCGTCCTGGTCTATGAACACCTTTCTGGCCATGATAGTCCTCCTTGAGAGTCAATCGGGACGTCGAACCTCGTCCCGGCTTCGTCGCGAACATCTCGCGCGGGCCGGGATTTGGTTCGCGTAATGTACCAGCCCGAAGTTCTAGGAGTGAACCAAGCGTTTGTCCACCCTGCTTGACAGATCATCCGTCACCCACATAACTCCCTGCAGAAAAATTCCCGCCTTGAATCTCAAGCCTATCACCTGGAGTTGCATCATGCGCATCCTGCTCGTCGGATCCGGCGGACGTGAACATGCCTTGGCCTGGAAACTCAATCAAAGTCCTCTGGTCGAAACCCTGCTCATCGCAACAGGCAATCCCGGCACGTCCGGGTTGGGAAAAAACCTGCCGATCACGGACGACGACATTCCCGCTCTGGTCCGCGCCGCCCGGGAACACAAAGTGGATATGGTGATCCCCGGCCCGGAACTGCCTCTTGTCCTTGGGCTTAAGGACGCCCTGGCCAACGAACGAATCGCCTGTTTCGGACCCAGCGCCTTCTGCTCCCGGCTGGAGGGGAGCAAGGTCTTCGCCAAGAACATGATGCGCAAGGCCGGGATCCCCACGGCGGACTTCCAGGTTTTCGAGGAAGCCCACGAGGCCAGGGAGTATGCCAAAAAGCACCCCT
The DNA here is from genome assembly GCF_003046795.1 of Desulfonatronum sp. SC1. Classification (NCBI taxonomy): domain Bacteria; kingdom Pseudomonadati; phylum Thermodesulfobacteriota; class Desulfovibrionia; order Desulfovibrionales; family Desulfonatronaceae; genus Desulfonatronum; species Desulfonatronum sp. SC1. Next base: position 11,344 of record NZ_PZKN01000026.1, read on the forward strand.
TGCCCATGGTGATCAAGGCGGACGGGTTGGCCGCGGGTAAGGGAGTGATCATCGCCAAGACACGGGAAGAGGCCTTGGAGGCTATTGACGCGATCATGGTCCGGCGAATTTTCGACGCGGCCGGAGAGCGACTGATCATCGAGGAGGCTCTGGTGGGCGAAGAGGCTTCGCTGTTGGCCTTTTGCGACGGAAAGACCGTGGTCCCCCTGCCCTCGGCCCAGGACCATAAGCCCGTGGGCGAGAACGACACCGGTCCGAACACAGGCGGCATGGGCGCTTACAGCCCGGCCCCGATCCTGCCCGAGGACAAGCTTGCCGAGCTGACCGAGACGACCATCACCCCTCTAATCCGATTACTGGCCGAAAAAGGGCAGCCTTTTCAGGGGGTCATCTATGCCGGACTGATGTTCACGGCCAAGGGGCCGTACGTATTGGAATACAACGTCCGCTTCGGAGACCCGGAATGTCAGCCGCTGATGGTCCGCCTGGAGTCCGATTTGGCTGAAATCATGTCCGCCTGCTGCGAAAAGCGGTTGGCCCAGGTTCCGGTGCGGTGGTCAGAGAAGACGGGACTGTGCGTGGTGCTGACCGCGCCGGGGTATCCTGGTTCGTATCCCAAGGGTATGGCCATCTCCGGCCTGGACAGGGCCGAAGCCGTGCCCGGAGTCACCGTGTTTCAAGCCGGCACGACCCTGAAAGAGGGTTGCTTGGTGACGTCCGGAGGCCGGGTTCTGGGCGTCACCGCCCTGGCTCCGGACCTTGTCTCCGCTCGATCCGCCGCCTACCAGGCCGCGGATTTGATCGACTTTGACGGCAAATACCTGCGCCGGGACATCGGGGCCAAGGGCATCGACCGGGCCGGATGAAAACCGACCGCCGATAAAAAGCCCCCTGGTTCAGCTTGCATCGATTGGGATGCCGAACCAGGGGGCCATGTTTTCGATATTACCGATCAAATCAGCCCTGAACCGTCCCCATGACCACATAGACCGGATCGCTGGTCAGGGTCTGGTCGATGTGCGGGTCGTCCTCGGGCCGCCACCAGTTGCGAATGCTTACGGTTCGCAAGTCCGTCAGGGTCGGGACGGTCTGAAAATACTCCAGGACCAAGCCGACGCGTTCGAATTCGTGCAGGTCCATCCATATCCGGACGGCCTTGGTCGGAAACCAGCGATTGGAAATCCCCACCATAAGCGCCCCGCCGGGGCGCAATAACCGGGCACACTCGGCGATGACCGCCCGGGGGGGGGTCAGGTACTCGATGGACAGACTGCACGCCACGACGTCGAAGCTTTTGTCCGGAAAGGGCAGTTTGGGGGCCGCGTTCAGATCGTGGACCACCCGCTCAGCCAGGCGGGGGTTGGCCTCCATTTCCTCCAGATTCAAGCCCAACCCGGTGACGTGCAGGTCGAGGTGATCAGGGAGATGGGACTGCACGCTACTCATCAGATCCAGAACCTTCGCCTTCGCGGGCAGGGTGGACAGGGCCGCCGCGTAAGTCTCTTTCAGAAACTCCCCGGCCTGGGCGTCAACATGGCCGATGATCCGGGGCGAAGCGTAAAACCGCGAGTCCTCGGTCTCGTCCAGGCGGTGTAGTCCGTCTTGCAGGTCAAAGCTGGTCGGGTGCCCGCCACCGCGGCACTGCATTCCCGGCCCGCTGTCCGCGATTTCCTCCAGCCAGCAGGTCAATCGTCCCCCGGTTTCCGTGACCTTGTCCGCCGTGTCCTTAACCGTGGCCCGCAGGGTCAACGGTCGTCCGGCCAAGGGGTGGTTGAGGTCCACGACCATGGACGATTCATCCAGTTCGATGATCCGTCCGGGGCGTGAATCCTGCGGATACACCCCGAGCATGTCCCCCAGCATTCCTCGCGGATAAAATCGTCCCCGGGCGGGTTCTATGGCCCTTCCGCCCACCGTCCGGCGCTGAAATCGGGATCGGGGTACATTATGGATAAGTTTCGGGTCATGCTTCGGGACGGCATCTCCGGGTTGATAGATCCGCTCCACCGTGTCGCCCACGGACTTGCCCAGCAGGACTTCCTTGAGTCCGGGCGGAAACACATCGCGCCAGAGGTTCACGCGCCGAGCCAGATACCTCTCCAGATGCCGGGCTTCCGGGCTTTGCCATTCCAGGACCAGTTCCAACGTCGTCAAACTGTGTTCACCAAGTCCGCTCACAATCTCCTTCTTTGCTCACCCTGAGTTGGGTTCAGAGGTTCATTGGTCAATTGGGCCAAATGCAAAGGGGCGGCACAAAGCCGCCCCTTTGCAACCGAAGTCGGGGAGTTCTCCCCCTGTTCCGGCAGCTTTTGTGAAGAGATAATGCCTCAATCGGCCCGGTCAAGCCCCGGTCCTTGACCCGGGCAAAGCCCTACTCGTCCTTGACCTTGGACTCGGCCACTACCTTTTCCGCCACTGGCGGCGGGCATTCCTCGTAGTGATCGAACTCCATGACAAAGGTGCCCTGGCCTCCGGTCATGGAACGCAGGGTCGGAGCGTACTCCAGAACTTCGGACATGGGCACGTGGGCGCGGATTTCGGTCACCCCGGCGTGGGAGTCCGTGCCCAGGACCTTGCCCCGGCGGCTGGACAGGTCGCCAATGATGTCGCCCATGAATTCGTCCGGGGTGTACACGGTCATCAGCACGATGGGCTCCAAAAGCTTGATCTTGGCTTCTTCCGCTCCTTTCTTGAAGGCCAAGGAGCCCGCCACCTTGAAGGCCATTTCCGAAGAGTCCACGGTGTGGAAGGAGCCATCGAACAAAGTGACCTTGAAGTCCACCAGGGGATACCCGGCCAGGACCCCGCGCAGGGAGGACTCCTGGATGCCCTTGTCCACGGCTGGGATGTACTGCCGGGGAATGGCTCCGCCGACAATGGCGTCCACGAATTCGTAGCCCGCGCCCCGGGGCAGAGGCTCCATCCGGATCCAGCAGTCCCCGAACTGACCCCGGCCGCCGGACTGTTTCTTGTGCCGGCCCTGGACCTCGGCCCGGCCTTTGATGGTCTCCCGATAGGGAACCTTGGGCGGCTTGAGCACGATGTTCACCTTATAGCGCCGGCGGCACTTCTCCACCGCGGTCTCGATGTGCATCTGGCCCATGCCGGACAGCAGCATATCACCGGTTTCCTCGCCTCGGGACAGGCTCAGAGTCACGTCTTCATCCAGAAGCTTCTGCACAGCGGCGTAGACCTTGTCCTCCTCGCCCTTTTCCTCCGCACCCAGAGCGTAGGTAATCATGCTCGTGGGCAGTTGCGGGGCAGCCAGTTGGAAGGGCTTTTTTTCGTCGCACAGGGTGTCCGCGGTGGTGGTGCTTTTGAGTTTGGCCACGGCGACAATGGCCCCCGGTCCCAGCGGTTCCTTGCATGGCGTGGTGGTCTTGCCCTGGAGCAGCAAGAGCTGCCCCATGCGCTCCTTGGCGTCCTTGCCGGGGTTGAACAGGGCCATGTCCGGGGTGAGCACGCCGGAGAGCACGCGCAGTACGCTAAGTTGGCCGGTGAAGGGGTCGGCGATGGTCTTGAAGACGAAGCAGGCCGTCGGAGCGTCGGGGCTGGAGGGGCGTTCCTCGCCGTCCGAGTCGGCCCAGTTCGCATGGTCCAGGGGGGAGGGCAGCAGGTCCTGGATCACGTCCAGGATCAGCGGACCGCCCCGGTTGGTCAGGGCCGCGCAGACCGTCACCGGCACCAGCTCGCAGGAGAGTACGCCCTTGCGCAGGGCTGCCTGCATTTCCGGCAGGGTCAGCTCACCCTCCTCCAGGTACTTCTCCATCAATTCCTCATCGCTCTCAGCGATGTTTTCCATCATGGTCTCCCGGAGGGTGCCCACCTGGTCGGCCACGTCCAAGGGCATCTCGCCGGGCTTGAGGTTGCCGGCGTCGTCGAACAGCAAGGCCTGCTGGGCCAACACGTCCACCACGCCCTTGAAGTCGGCCTCCGAGCCCAGGGGCAGGTACAGCAGGACCGGCTTGATGCCCAGGATTTCCTGCAATCCGCCAAAAGCCATCTCGAAATCGGCCCGGTCCCGGTCCATTTTGTTGATGACCACCATGGCCGGCAGGCCGGCCTTCTTCACTTCGGCCCAGAAGCGCTTGGTCAGGGGCTTGACGCCGTCCACCGCGTCGATCACGAAGACCGCTCCGTCCGCGGCACTCAGGAGGTAGGGCAGGTCGCCGCAGAAATTGTTGTCCCCCGGCGCGTCGATGAGAAAATGCTGATTCTTTTTCCAGGAGTAATGGCCGAATCCGGGCTGAATGCCGCCCCGTCGCTTGACTTCCTCGGGTTCGTAATCCAGGCAGGTGGTGCCTTCGTCGATCTTGCCCAGGCGGTTGATCACCGAGGTGTTGAACAGCAACATTTCGGCCACGGATGTTTTCCCGCTGCCTCCATGTCCGACCAGGGCGTATGTGCGTTGGGTGCTGAGCTTATCCTGCATTCGGCCTCCTTCAGGGATTGTGTTGGTAAGGGTTGGCGCCGTCAGGCGAATATGCTGCGCTGTTGTAGGCTTTGCACCTATAGAGACGGGGTTGGGAGAATGTCAAGGGAGGCGCTCGAATGGCAGGCTGGATAAGGGTTTATGCGCCCCGGTTGGATTGTTCCGGGACCAATTTGTTCTGGGCCGGCCCTTCTCCGGAGGAACTGTGCCGGTCGTTGCTGGCCGTGGGGCAATTGGACCCGGTTCTGGTCCGCGCCCAGGGCGAAGGGTACAGGCTGTTGTCCGGATACCGCAGGGCAGACTTTCTGGCTCGGGAGGATCGGGAAATCACCGCGCGGTGTTTGCCTGGTCCGGGGTCTCCGCTGGAAGACGGCCTGCTCTATCTGCACGCCAATGTTCACCGGCCCCTGGACGATTCCATGCGCATTCAAGCACTGCGGTATTTCCAGTCGTTGCTGGTCCCGGAAGAACTGACCCGGCGCGTCGCCCCCCTGCTGGGCGTCCCGCCCCGCTCCGGGATGTGGCGAAAGTACCTGGCCTGGCTCGAACTACCCGCGTCCTGGGACGATCTGCTTGGCGTCGGCAAGGTCCCCCTGGCCGCGGGAACGATCCTGGCCCAACTCCGCCAAGACGAACTGGAAGCGTTACGACCCTATTTCGCTGCCTGGAAATGGTCCCAGGGCCGGGCCGTTCAGTGGCTGACCCTGCTCAAGGAAACGGCCCTGGGCCGCGGATGGTCCTTGGTCCAAACCCTGGAAGCCGTCAGCGCCCGTCGGGTGCTGGAAAGCGGCCTCGCTCCCCAGGACGCCCTGCAAGCGCTGACCACCCAGGCCGGGGCGATCCGCCATCCCCATCTGGACCAGATGGAACACCGTTTCGCGGATCTGGTCAAACGACTTTTCGGCTCGTCCCGCTGGGACGTCATACCCAGCCCGAACTTTGAGTCCGACACCGTGGAACTGCGTTTGCGGGCCCGAAGCGTCGAGGACCTCCGGGCCGCGGGTCAGGCTTTGGATCAGGCGCTGGAAAAGGCCGCGACACCGGAGAGCCTCGGCGAGTCCCTTGAGGGACTGTTTCGGATTGCCCTGGAGGAGGAAAAGCAGCTCGGACCGTGACGCTCGGGCTCTTTTCTTTGAACGCTATTTCTTCTCCAGCTCCGCGGTCAGCCATTCCTTGATTTCCGGGCTGAGTTCGTGAATCCCCTTCAGCCCGCCGATGGACTTTAGGTAACGCTTGGCCAGATCCTCTGGCAACCGTTTCTCGCACAGGGTCGTGGAGCCGTAGTTGGTCATCTTCATCAGGACCACCTTGGGCTCCTCCCAGGTGTCGATAACGAAGTAGATCGAGTACTCGTCCGCGCTTCGCACGGGCTGACGCATTGCGTCGTGCCAGTTGTTATTGCCCCATTCCAGGAACATGGTCACCGCGTCCTCGTGGATCATGTCCCAGTTGACTTCGTTTAGCCACGTCTTGCAGGCGTCCAGATCGCTCATGCTCATTGCCCCTTTGTGGTTTTAGGTTGGGTGGTCGGTTGCGTGTTTCACGAAAATCCCCCACGGGAAAGCCCAGCTTCGCGGCAAGGCCCGCCAACCGTCGGGCCATCGGTTGTCGTGTCTCGCCTTCGCGACCTTACTTGGGCCGGAGCGATTGCGCAAACAAAGAGCCCGGGTTGATTTGACGCCCCGGGATGGGTAGGTGGTCCATGGACGTCTTCCTCTGGATAGTTGATGATGCGGCGAGAGCGCGCCGGGTGACATGGTTAAGCGGGCGCGTGATCATCACGAAAACCGCGGGAGTCGACTCTGGGCAAGAAAAATGAGTCTCAAAAGGGCCGAAGCAAGCCTAAAAGAAGGCCACCGAACCTCGCCTGGGCTGCCGTGAGGATTATGTTCTTTACGGTCGTGGCCTTTGCAAGCCTTTCGATGCTTCTGGTGATGTCTCTTCGCTTTGTCCCGCCACCCACCAGTGCATTCATGATCAAAAGGCAGTTGGACGGCCTGCTCCATGAGGACAAATCCCCGAGGATCCACTATCAGTGGGTGGACTGGGAGTTCATCTCTCCGCACATGGCCCTGGCCGTCGTGGCCTCCGAAGACCAGATGTTTCCAAGCCATTGGGGATTTGATTTCCAGTCCATGGCGGAGGCCATCGAGGAACGGCGGACCAAGGGAAGAATCCGAGGGGCCAGTACCATCTCGCAGCAGACCGTCAAGAATCTATTCTTGTGGGAGGGCAGGAGTTATGTGCGCAAGGGCTTCGAGGCTTGGTTTACACTCTTGATGGAGACGTTCTGGCCGAAGAGGAGGATTCTGGAAGTGTATCTGAACATCGTCGAATTCGGGGACGGGATATACGGGGTACATGCGGCGGCAACGATCTTCTTCGACAAGGAACCCACCCGGTTGACCGGGAGAGAAGCCGCGCTGATGGCCGCTGTGCTGCCCCATCCAAAGAGATCCGACGTCAGGGTGCCTTCCAGGTACATCCAGCAAAGAGCCAGCCAGATCGAAAGACAGATGAGCAATCTCGGCTCCTCCTACTTGCAGGATATGTAGTCGGTGGGCGGGTGTTCAAACGCAACATGATCTCGATATGTTGCGCCAAGTCTGCTTTCGCATCAGCGACAAGCTGTATGATCAGATGCTCCAGTCATAAATTCGCGACTGACTGGAATAGGCCAAGTTTTTCATCACTTCCCAGCAATAGGAGGACGTATGCACGGAATGTTTTTGCCTCGGGCGGAGCGGGTCTTTGCGGATCATCCCAAGTTCGCCGGGGTCAGGATCGCGGTTTTGGTGCGGGGGGTGGATTCGGACAGGGTCAGCGTGTCGCAGTTGGAAATCGCGCCCGGAGTCGAGGTGCCGATTCATACGCATGATCCGCAACTGGACTCCATTTTCGTGCTGTCCGGCGAGGGAGAGATGTTCATTAACGGAGAATGGCGGCGGGTCGGCCCGGAGGATTATCTTCTGGCTCCGATGGGCGTGGAGCATGGGGTGCGCAATGTCGGACGGGAGCCGCTACGGCTGTTTATCCATCACAGCCCGCCGCTGTTGTAGCCAAGAAGAGCCGCAAAACAAACGCCGCGCCAAAAAGCCGGCGCGGCGTTTAGTCGGTTCGAGGTGTTCAAGGTCTAGCTGTGTTGGAAAAGTCCTTTGTCAGCCGTACTGCCTCCCCGGCTGCCCCTGGAAGAACTCATTGACCGCTTGGCTGACGTAGATTTTGACTTCTTTCTCGCCTTCCTCCAGCAGAACGTTCGACTCGGCCAGCAAGCCCAGATCCTCGGCCACGTCTTCCCAGTGCTTTTTCATCTTAGCGATATCGGGATCCCCGACATTGAACCGTCTGATGGCTACCCAAGACATGGTTGCCTCCTTTATGGTGTTGGTTGGTTTACGCGGATAAGGCGGCCTACCCAGTGAACGGTCATGGCGCGGCCATGGTGCGTAAGGAAGCGCTTCGGGTCGCAAGCCGCCTCGAATCGCCAAGCAATAATTGGCCCCATGGTGCAAGTCAATTTTGTTGCATTTCTTCATGTCCGGGGATATGCGTCGGGGTCATGTCAGGCTGCTTTTCTCAAGATGTGGACTTTTGGACGATTACCCGGCAACGCTGGATGGAACGGATGGAGTTGAGATGGAATCAAAAATCGCGGAGGACAGCAAGGGCGAACACGTCGCTTCCGTTCTGCTGATCGAACCCGATGCGGGCATGGCTCGGGCCATGGACTCCGAATTGTCCAGGGATCATTTCGCCGTCCGCGTGGTCCGGAGTCACCTCGGGGCTCTGGGGATTATCGAGGACCTGCGGGAGCCGCACGTGGTACTCGTCCCGGCCGAGGCCACGGACATCGACGGGTTTGATTTCGTTCACCTGCTCCGGCACCGCAACCGCTTCCTGAGTCAGTCGCTGCCGATCATCATGATCGGCTCCGGCGACAATTTCGCCAGGATTGCTCGCAATGACGACAGTGGAATTGACGACTTCCTCCTGCGGCCATACTTTCCCGGAGAGCTGGCCTGGAGGGTGAGCAAAGCCTGGAAGGTTCTGGAGAAGCGTCGGCAATTGGCCACCCTGGAGTACATGGACACGTCCTCCGGTATCCTGACCACTGCCGGCTTGAAGCGCGCCATCCACGAGGAATTGAACAAGTCGTTTCGGAAACAGGCCTGCTTTTCCCTGACGGTGATCGCGTTCCATCGTCTGGAAGACGTCCACCTGAATTACGGACTGATGATGGCCGAATGGATGGAACGGGACGTCTCCGTGAAGGTCCGGCTCTCTCTGCGCAGTTACGACCGTCTGGGCAAGATCGATTTTGGAAGGTACTGTCTGCTGGCCCCGGACCTGGACCGGGACCATCTGCAATTGCTGATCAATCGACTGGCCAGGCAAGTCAGGGATTGGAACGAGTCCGTGATCAGTAATTCTCATATCCGCACGCCCCTGGAGCCCAAAATTCGCCCTCTGACCGTTTTACCGCGATTTGACCAGCCGCACCTGACCAAGGCCGTGACGTTGCTTTGGGACTGGGTTCAGCGGCGTGAAGGTCACGTGGACATCGCCCGTGCCAATTTTTTCGAAATCGCTCTGACCCCGAAAGTCGCCCTGGATCATCTCTTATCCGGTCTTTCTCCCAGCGGCGACATCTCCGTGGACCAGGAAATGCCGAGTCCGTCCGCATGAGCCTTTTGCATCGCCCATGACCGTCGCACCGACCTCCCAACTCCAAGGCGAAACACTTTTTCGCCAGGGCCGCTTTCAGGACGCGGTCCAGTCCCTACAGGACGAATATCGCGGCGGCAGAAAGACCTTTGCGGTGATCACCCTGCTGATCCAGTCCATGCGCGCCTTGGGGCAGCATCGGGAAATGGCCGATTTTCTGGCCAAGGCGGTGATGGAATCCTCGCTTTCCATGCCCGAGCAGGCCGCGCTCTACTACCAGCTAGGCCAATCATTGTTCCAGGCCAAGGACATGACCCAGGCCAAGCAGGCCTTCTGGCAGGCCCATCGGCTGAACCCGAATCATCCCGGGCTGGCCGAAAAATTGAAGGTCATCGGCCAACGGGAACTTCGTCCGCAACACAGGTACAGTCTGCTGGTGTCCCGGAATCTGCTAACCGAGGACCAGCTCGCGGAAATGACCCAGGCCGCCAAGGAAGCCAGCGAAGACCTGGATCAGTATCTGCTCCGGGGACTGAAGCTGGACAAGGCCGTGCTGGGCGAGTCCCTGGCCGCGTTCTACGAAGTGCCCTTCGTGGCTTTTGATCCGAACATAGACGCGCCTTTCGAACTGCTGGAAAAACGCAAGCTGGACCCGGACTATCTAAAGCGATCCGGCTGGACCCCTCTGGCCGTGGACGGCAACTCTATCATCGTGCTGATGGCCAATCCCTTCGACCATGCCCGGCTGGACGAGATCCGGTTCATTTTCGGCACCAGCCGGATCGAGCCCAAGGTGGCCCTAGCCTTGGACATCCAGGGCTTCATCGACTTGTTCTACCGCAGCCTGGGGTCCGAGGAACTGATGGAACTCGGGGACTCGATGGAGGCCCAGACCGACGATGAGGCTGAAGCGGGCCTGGACGAGGAAACCGGGGTCTCGGACTCCGAGGTCGTCCGGCTGGTCAATGCATTGCTGGTGGAGGCCTGGCGACGCAACGCCTCGGATATCCACATCGAGCCCGACCCCCAGAATCGTTTTTGCACGGTACGCTTCCGCATCGACGGCAGTTGCCACGAGTTCCGCAAGATCCGCGCCGGGATGGCCAAGCCGCTGATTTCCCGGATCAAGATCATGGCCCATTTGAACATCGCCGAGCGCCGGCTGCCCCAAGACGGCAAGATCAAAATGCGCCTGCCGGAGCTGGGCAAAATCGTTGAATTCCGGGTGGCCATCCTGCCGACCATCGAGAATCACGAAGACGTGGTTCTGCGCGTATTGGCCTCGGGCAAGCCACTTCCCCTGGAGCGGCTGGGCATGTCCGACGAGAATCTGGCCAAGTTCAAATCCTCGGTCTACAAGCCCTATGGGCTGATCATCGTGGTCGGGCCAACCGGTTCCGGAAAAACCACGACCCTGCATTCGGCCATCAGCTACATCAACACCCCGGAACGCAAGATCTGGACCGCCGAAGATCCCGTGGAAATCACCCAGGAAGGGCTGCGTCAGGTCCAGATCAACCCGAAGATCGGCCTGGATTTCGCCACCACCCTGCGCTCCTTTCTTCGGGCTGACCCGGACGTGATCATGATCGGAGAGATGCGCGACGCGGAGACCGCGCACATCGGAGTCCAGGCTTCGCTGACCGGTCACTTGGTCTTTTCCACCCTGCACACCAATTCCGCGCCGGAAACTATTACCCGTCTGTTGGACATGGACCTGGACCCCTTCAATTTCGCGGACTCTCTGCTCTGCGTCGTGGCTCAGCGCCTGATCAAAACCCTGTGCTCCCACTGTAAGGAGGCCTATGGTCCGGACCAGCAGGAGGTGGACGACCTGGCCAGGGAATTTGGACCGGGCTTTGACCAGTACATTCCCATGTCCCGGGATATTTCCCTGTACCGGGCCAAGGGCTGCGGGCAGTGCAACCATGGGTACCGCGGTAGAACGGGGGTACATGAGCTGATGACCAGCTCCACGCAGATCAAAAACCTGATCAAGCGCCGCAGCCACACGGAGGAAATCCGGGACCAGGCCGTGGCCGATGGCATGCTGGCCCTGAAGCAGGACGCCCTGCTCAAGGTGCTCCAGGGCTTCACGGACATGGCCCAAGTGCGCTTGGTCAGCGGATGGTAAGTAAATGCCCCGACGAATCAAAGTCGAAACTCACGGCCGAACAGCCGTGGATAATCTTGAGGAGAATGCCGTAAATGGAAATATCGTCCGTCGTTGAACTGCTCTTCACGGCCCAAGGCCCGTCCGAATGGGCTCACTGGCCCTTTGGGCCGTCGTTTGTCGGAAGCTGGCTGAACATGCTCACGAAATTCGTCTTCATCGGCCTTGTGCTGGCCGCGATGATGTACCTACTGCGGTATTTGTTCGGACCCGGCGGTCCAATGCGGGAGGACACCCTGGACGCACCATCCGATGAGCAGGTTCTTGAGCAGGCTCTGGCCGTGTTGCGCAAGCGGATGGTGGAGGGCCGCATCGAACCAGAGGACTTCGAGCGGGCCAGGAAACTCCTGGAGCAATGACCGGCATGGACATGGAGGCCCCCGTGCTCGCCTTGGTGGGCTTCGCCCGGGAACATTTTTCCGCTGATGCGCAAGACCGGTCCAACATGAGCCTCAAGCTGGACCACTGCCTGCGGGTTTTTCAAGAGGCCGAGACGATCACGACCCGGGAATGCCTTCCCCCGAATACGACCCGCCGATCCCTGTGGGCCGCCCTGTTTCACGATGTGGGAAGGTTTCCGCAATATGCGGCCCATAAAACCTTCGACGACCGCAAATCCACGGATCACGGCCGCCTCGGGGTCCGGACCCTGAAACGGCGCTGCCTGCTGAAGCCCCTGAACGAACAGGACCGCAAGGCCGTGCTGACGGCGGTGATCCTGCACAACAAGCGCTTCCTCCCCTCCTCCCTCCCTGATTGGGCCGCGGTCCCAGCCAGGGTCGTCCGGGACGCGGACAAACTGGACATCTTCCAGGTGGTTCTCAATCATCTGCGTCCCGGCTCACGGACCAACCCGGTGGTCACCATGGGGTTGCGCGACGATCCCGGCGTCTGCACGGATGCGCTGGTGTCACAAATCCTGGCCGGAAAACAGGGCGACTATGCCAGGATGCGCACGCTCAACGACTTCCGACTGCTGCTGTGCAGCTGGGTCTACGACCTGAACTTTTCCGCCTCCAGGCAGGCCGTCCAAGAGCGCGGCTATCTGAACGAACTCTTGGACGAACTCCCGGACCTGCCGATAATCCGCCGCGTACGGGAAACCGTGCTTTCCGCTTTGAAACAGCGGTAGTCCGCCCTTCAGTCTGGAGTTTTCCCCGCCTTCGCAAGTACGACCTGTCGTTCCTTTCATATCGCCGAAGGCCGGTATTTTTGCTTCTCTCCGCCTGCCGCTGAGCAGTAGCGAGATCTGTTGCCTTGCCGGAAAGAGTTGGATAACAAAAAGATGTTCGTCATGGTCTTCCGAGCAATCGGTCGATTCGCGACGACCTATCCCATCATTCAGAACGAAGGAGGCCCATCATGTCGTACAATTGGGGACCATTATTCATCGTGCCCACCGAGCTGTCTCAGATCTACTCCGGCACGATCCTGCTGCGTGAGGATCTGGACAGGGAATTGCTGGCCAAGCAACTGACGAAACTGAACATCAAGGGCCCGGTAAGCAGGATTACCAACCCTTGGTATTACCGGAAAAAAGGTGAAGGCACCTGGGTTAAGATCGGGGAGTCCGAGGATCAGGAGGCGTTCTTTCCGGTCCGCTGGGACACCACCGCCCTGGAAGACGGGGAGTATGAAGTCATGGGCTTCATGCATGTCTTCGTGAAGCAGGAGGGGGGGCGGGAAATCAGCATCGCCCGCCAGAACGTCGTGGACGTGACGGTCAAGAACTGACGTTCCCGCCAAGAGGCCCGAACTTCGGCCTCTTCGTGGCACCACCAATCAATCCACCAACCAACAAGGAAATTCGCCATGCGGTTCCATCCACGTTTTTCCATCAAATTCCTTTTGCACCCGGCTCCCGCCGCTCTCGTCCTGCTCGCCCTGATCACTGCCTTCATATCGGCCCCGACATCGGCGAACCAAACCGACGATCCAAAGGTCGTCGCCCCTGAATTTATCCCCCTAAGCATCGCCGGGATGACGCTGATCAATCTGCTCGACGGGGCCGAGGCCGCCAAAATCATCGACCGGATGCATCACGGCGACGTGGCCACCCAAGCCAATTTCATCGCCAAGTACCAGGGCGCCCCGGGATCGGCCACGTACTACGTTTCCCTGTACGACGACCCCCAGCGGGCCATGAAGGACATGGAGGAAATGGGCCGGATCATGGGCAAGGAGGGCCACGGTTTTTCCCACCTGATGCGGAGAACCAGAGAGGAAATCCCCTTTTACATGGCCTTGGGCCAGGGACAGGCCCATTATTTCTTCGTCAGGGACATTGAACTTATCTGGCTGGCCGTGGACGTGGACATCGCGGAACAGGCACTGGAAGAGATATTGCAATAACTGCCCGACTATTCAGGACGATTGCACACCTGAAGATCACCATGCCCATCGGCTATAACCTGTTGCGCGTCACCATCGACCTGGAGGCCATCCGGGACAACTACCGCTTTCTGTGTTCCCGGGGCACGGCCCTGATTCCCGTGATCAAGTCCGACGCCTACGGCCACGGCCTGATTCCCGTTGCCAAGGCCTTGGAGGAGTGCGGGGCGGACTGTTTCGCCGTGGGCACGGTGGGCGAGGCGGCCCGGTTGCGCCAGGAGGCGGGGCGGGAAGTCCGGGGGACCGTGTTGGCCCTGCTGGGTCCCCAGTCTTCCGAGGATTGCCGGATCGCGGTGGAGGAAAACATCCTGCCCGTGACGGCCCGGCTGGATCAGCTGCGGGACCTTCAGGAAGCGGCGCGGCACGCGGAGCGGCCCACGCCCATTGCCCTGAAGTTCGACACGGGCATGGCCCGGCTGGGCTTTGGCCCGGACGACGCGGGCCGGGTTCTGGAAGTCCTTTCCCAATGCCCGCTGCTGCGACCCCAGTGGCTGCTCAGCCACCTGGCAACGGCGGACGACCCGGGCCAGGCCGATTTCACGCGGGAACAGGCGGCCCGGTTCCGGCGCGTCCGCGACCATTTCACCGCCGCCTGGCCGGGCCTGCGCTGCTCCCTGGTCAATTCCGCCGGACTGCTGGCCTTTCCGGACCTGACCTGGGACCGACAGCGGCCGGGCATCGCCCTGTACGGGGCCAATCCTTTCCACAGCACCGAATTGGCTCATCTGGGTCGGGATTTGCGTCCGGCCATGCGCGTCCAGGCCCCGGTGCTGGCCGTGCATCCGTTGGCCAAGGGCGCGTCCATCTCCTACGGACGAACCTATGTCGCGGACCAGGACAAGACCGTGGCCGTGGTCGCGGCCGGGTACGCGGACGCCTTTTCACGAGGGCTGTCCAACACGGGCTGGATACTGCTGCGCGGCCAACGGGCCAAGATTCTTGGCCGGGTGTGCATGCAGATGACCGCCGTGGACGTGACCCACGTTCCCGGCGTCGCGCCCGGCGACCAGGCCGTGCTGCTGGGTTCGGACGGGGAGGCCTCCATCACCCCGGAAGACCTGTCTTCCTGGTGGGGGACCATTCCCTACGAAGTTTTCTGTCTGCTGGGAATGAACCCGCGGGAATACGTTGCCTCGACCAAAACGGGTCAAGGAGAAAGCCATCATAACCGGTAAACCGTCTGCCAGGATTCTGGTCGTTGACGACGAGCCCGTGAATATCGAGCTGATCGCGGATATTTTTGACCGGGATCATGAGATTCTGTTCGCGGTGAATGGCGAGCAGGCCTTGAAGGTGGCCGCTGCGTCCATTCCGGACGTCATTTTGCTGGACGTGATGCTGCCAGGGATGGACGGTTTCGAAGTTTGCGCTCGGCTCAAGGCCGATGCTCTGACCCGGGACATCCCCGTCATCTTCATCACCGGCCTGGGCGATACCGCGGCCGAAACCAAGGGCCTGGAACTGGGGGCCATGGACTACATTGCCAAGCCCATCAATCCCCCGGTGGTCCGGATGCGCGTGGGCAACCAGATCGAACTGAAACGCGCCCGAGACCAACTGGCCCGGCTGGCCTCCACCGACGGCCTGACCGGGCTGGCCAATCGTCGGCGCTTCGACGAGACCCTGGCCCAGGAAAACGCCCGACATGTCCGCTCCAGGGAGAGGGTGACCCTGATCATGCTGGACATCGATCACTTCAAGCTGTTCAACGACACCTACGGCCATGTCCGGGGCGACGAATGCCTGCGGTCCGTGGCCGGGGTGCTCAAGGCGGCCTTGCACCGGGCCACGGACCTGGCGGCCCGCTACGGGGGGAGGAGTTCGCGTGTGCATCCTTCCGGACACGGACTCCGAAGCCGGAGCAGTGGCCGTGGCCGCGACACTGGAGGCCCGCTGACCTGTCGGAGGCGTCCAAGGCCGTGGAAATGGCCTTGCGGGCCTACCAGATAGACGGTCTGGAAGAGTTGCTGCGACCGATGGAAGCCGAGTTGAACCTCGCCCTGGACGCGGTCAAGCGTCTCTCCGAGTTGCCCGGCGATCCGGCTTCCGATTAGCCCGAAACGGCCCCAGCGACCGCATCGAAGGAGTCTTTGGAATCCTTCATGAACGAATTGTCGGCCCTGCGCGAGCACCTGCTGGCCAACCACAACCATTCAAACCAGGACTTGACGCGTTTTTTTTTGTCAACTATGTCTATCGCATTCATAGACATTGAGCCGACTCCATGAAAATCCCCACGAAAATTCGTTACGGGCTGCGCTTCCTGCTGGACGTGGCCGAGCACGGCGACCAGGGCGTGGTCACCTTGCGCGAGGCGTCGCTGCGGCAGGGCATTTCCCAGAAGTATCTCTGGCAGGTGGTGGCGCCCTTGAAGTCCGCCGGATTGATCACTTCCGAACGCGGCAAGGACGGAGGGTTCCGGCTGGCCCGCGAACCCGGCGACGTGACGATCCGGGACGTGTACACGGCCATCGAGGGAGGCTGTGCCTTGGTGGGGTGCCTGTCCCGGCCCGCGACCTGTCCGCGCCACGAACACTGCGAAGTCCGCGATGTCTGGGATGAAATCAGCCAAGGCCTGGGGAAACTGATGCAAGAGTTCACCCTGGAGCAGATTCTGGAGCGGGAAAGCAAGCGGCGAACCGCCCAGGGACCGGATTACAGCATCTGAGCCCGCCAATGAGCGGAAGGAGGCCGCGTCACCATCAACCTCACGGGAGCATCGTCATGAACGGACTGGAAACCATCGCCCTGCACGCCGGGCAGGTACCGGACCCGACCACCGGGGCACGGGCCGTACCGATTTACCAAACCACCTCCTACGTGTTCCGGGACAGCGCCCACGCGGCGAACCTGTTCGCGCTCAAGGAGTTCGGCAACATCTACACCCGGATCATGAACCCCACCACGGACGTGTTCGAGAAGCGCGTCGTGGCCATCGAGGGCGGCACCGGGGCCCTGGCCTTGGCCTCGGGCATGGCGGCCATCACCTACGCCCTGCTGACCATCACCCAAGTCGGCGACGAAATCGTGGCCGGGGACAACCTTTACGGCGGCACCTACCAGCTCTTCCACCATACCATGCCCAAGCTTGGCAGGACCGTGCGCTTCGTGGACGCCGACGACGTGGATGCGTTTCGCGCGGCGATCACCGAGAAGACCCGGGCCCTGTACATCGAGACCATCGGCAATCCCAAGCTGGACGTGCCGGATTTCGAGGCCCTGGCCCAGGTGGCCCACGACGCCGGAATCCCGCTGATCGTGGACAACACCGTGGGGGTCGGCCTGTTCCGGCCCTTTGACCACGGCGCGGACATCGTCGTGTCCTCGGCCACCAAGTACATCGGCGGCCACGGGACCTCCATCGGCGGGGTGATCGTGGATTCCGGCAAGTTCGCCTGGAACAACGGCAAGTTTCCGGAATTCACCGAGCCGGACCCCGGCTATCACGGCCTGGTCTACTGGGACGCCCTGGGCGACGTTCCGGGCATGGGCAACGTGGCCTTCATCCTCAAGGCCCGGGTCAGTTGGCTGCGGGATACCGGGGCGGCGCTGAGTCCCTTCAACGCCCACCAGTTCCTGATCGGCCTGGAAACCCTGACCCTGCGTCAGCAGCGGCACTGCCAGAACGCCCTGGAAATGGCCCGTTGGCTGGCCGCCCACCCCGCCGTGGCCTGGGTTAATTATCCCGGTCTGCCGGACAGCCCGAACCACGCCATGGCCGCCAGGTATCTCAAGAACGGCTTCGGCGGCATCCTCGGCTTCGGGATCAAGGGCGGCGCGCAGGCCGCGACGCGGTTCATCGACTCGGTCAGGCTGCTCTCGCACCTGGCCAACATCGGCGACGCCAAGACCCTGGTCATCCACCCGGCCTCCACCACCCACCAGCAACTCACCGCCGAAGAGCAGGCCGCCACCGGCGTGACCCAGGACTACATCCGACTTTCCGTGGGGCTGGAGCACATGGACGACCTGAAGGCGGACATGGATCAGGCCCTGCGTAAGGCTACCAATTGAAACATCCTCACGGAGGAACCCTCATGGCCCGCATTTATGAAGACAATTCCCTATCCATCGGCAATACGCCCCTGGTCCGGCTGCAACGGATCATCCCCAACAAGAAGGTCACGGTTCTGGCCAAGGTCGAGGGTCGCAACCCGGCTTATTCGGTCAAATGCCGTATCGGCGCATCCATGATCTGGGACGCGGAGAAGCGCGGCCTGCTGGGACCGGACACGGAAATCATCGAGCCCACCAGCGGCAACACCGGCATCGCCCTGGCCTACGTCTGCGCGGCCAAGGGCTATAAATTGACCCTGACCATGCCCGAGACCATGAGCGTGGAGCGGCGGCGGGTTCTGGCCGCGTTCGGCGCGAAGCTGATCCTGACCCCTGGGCCGGAGGGCATGAAAGGGGCCGTGGCCCGGGCCGAAGCCCTGGCCGCGGAAGATCCCAAGCGCTGGTTTCTGCCCCAACAGTTCATGAACCCGGCCAATCCGGCCATTCACGAGGTCACCACCGGGCCGGAGATCTGGAACGACACTGACGGCGAAATCGACGTCCTGGTTTCCGGCGTGGGTACCGGCGGAACCATCAGCGGGATCTCCCGGTTCATCAAGCACCAGAAGGGCAAGCAAATCCTGTCCGTGGCCGTGGAACCCAAGGAAAGCCCGGTGATCTCCCAGACCCTGGCCGGAGAGGAACTCAAGCCCGCACCGCACAAGATCCAGGGTATCGGCGCGGGGTTCATCCCCAAAACCCTGGACCTGTCCGTGGTGGACAGGGTCGAAACGGTCGAAAGCATGGAAGCCGTGGAGTTCGCCCGCCGCCTGGCCCTGGAAGAAGGCCTGCTCTGCGGCATCTCCTGCGGCGCCGCCGTCGCCGCCGCCGCCCGCCTGTCCACCCAGCCTGATTTCGAAGGCAAGACCATGGTGGTCATCCTGCCCGATGCCGGGGAGCGGTATCTGTCCACCGTGCTGTTCGAGGGCATCGGTTAGGATGGACGATGAGGATCAGTCGTTGTGCGTTATTTCAGTTTTCAGAAACAAAACCCATCAAAGACCATTGACATTTTTTTGCTTCCCGCATAAACACCGGTTTCTTCAGGGCGGGATGGGCGGATAGCTCAGCTGGGAGAGCATCGGCCTTACAAGCCGAGGGTCACAGGTTCGATCCCTGTTCCGCCCACCAAACAAATGCGGGGCCGTAGTTAAGCTGGTTATAACGCCGGCCTGTCACGTCGGAGGGCGCGGGTTCAAGTCCCGTCGGCCCCGCCAGAATTCAAAGCCCGAAAGGGCTTGCGCTAAAGGCCGGGAGTTTTCTCCCGGCCTTTTTTGTTGGCGCGCCTCCTTACCCGCTCTTTTCATTCCTCGGAACACATTTTTTCGACCTCCGCGCGGCTTTGCCCCTTGTGCCTTTGCTTGTTTTCAAGTAGCCGGGGAATCAGGAGTGCGAAGATCGGGAGCCACGCCCGATCTTCCCGGCCCGAGACTTCCTGACGTTGCCGGAGTCGGGCCGAATAAACGGCTGCTCCTGAGGTTTGAGGCTTGGCGGAGAGGACAACATTGAAAAGCGGCCCGCTGTCGGGCGACCGGTCTTGCTTGCTTGCACGCGGTCTAACGTAAACTGGAGATTCTCGCATGGACAACAAACTGTACGTCGGCAACCTTTCCTATTCGACAACCGAAGACGATCTGCACACTCTATTCTCGGATGCAGGCTCGGTACAATCAGTCGCCGTCATCAAGGACCGCGACTCTGGACGTTCCAAAGGCTTCGGCTTCGTGGAAATGAGTTCCGACGACGACGCTCAGAAGGCCATTGATCTGTTACACGGAACTGATTACCAAGGACGCCCTCTGACGGTGAACGTGGCTCGCCCTCGAGAAGATCGTCCTCGGTTTGACGGTGGCGGTGGCGGCGGCAACAAGGGCCGGCGCTCCGGTGGGGGCGGCGGCAGGCAGCGCGACTGGTAGACCCCGACCTTTCAACTTGCAATCAAAAGAAAACCGCCCAGGCCGTATCCCGGCCTGGGCGGTTTTCTTTTATGTCTCCGGTCGACTCCAGCGACATTCAGCCCAGGGGATACCCCCTGGGCGTGAGCAGCCTCGGGCCCAGGGGGCGGGTTTGGCTGTTGCCGATGAATAGGATGCTCAACATGTCCACCCGGTCCACGGGGAGCGTGGCCAGGGTCCACACCGAGACCTCCTGCCCCGGACGGAAGGCGTTGCGGACCAGCCCCACCGGGGCTTCGGGCGGCAGGATCCCGGCCGCCGTTTCCAGGGCCTTGGCCAGTTGCCAGTCCCGCCCTCTGGAACGTGGATTGTACAGGACCATCACGAAATCGGCGCGACTGGCGTGGTCGATGCGCCGCAGGATACACTCCCAGGGGGTGAGCAAATCGCTCAGGCTGATCACCGCGAAATCGTGCATCAGCGGAGCGCCCAGCAGGGCCGCGGCCGCGGCCAGGGCAGGAATGCCGGGGATGATCTCCACATCCACACGGTCCAATGCCCCGCGCTGTTCCAGGATTTCCAGGCACGGTCCGGCCATGCCGTAAATACCGGCGTCTCCGCTGCTGACCAGGGCCGTATCCACCCCAGCCAGCGCCAGGTCCACGGCCTGGTTGCAACGCTCCACCTCCCGGCGCATGCCCGAGGCCAGAACCTGCTTTCCTGCCAGAAGTTCCTTGGGGATCAGATCGATATATACGCCGTATCCCAGGATGGCCCGGGACCGCTCCAAAATGTCCCGAGCCTGGGGCGTCAGCAGTTCTGGACTCCCCGGCCCCAGACCAACCACGGCCAAACGACCTGGGGAGGGCGCCGAATCGTCGTCATGGGCGACATTGCTCATGGTCTCGCTTTATCCTTTCCGTTCGTTCTTATTCGCGTATTCCGTTCGGATCATGGCGTAACTGAATGGTGAAAAAGTCCCCATTCACAGCCCGCTCAAAAACCCCAAGTGCAAGGAGCAAAAAAAGTTCAAGGTCGAAGCGTATCTATTCATACGTGAGAGTTTGAACTTTTTGCAGCGACGCAGCAATTGGGAGTTTTTCAGCGGGCTGGCAAGGCCACGGCCAGCGTCAGTTCCACGCCCTTGGTCTTGGTCACCACCAGCGTGTCGGTGCGGGCCAGCAGCAAAGCCGCGGCCTCGCAGACGCTTTTGGTGCCGACCAGCCGGGCCGCGGTCTCGGATGGATTCGGCGTCCGGACGGCTTGCAGTTGTTCCGGGGAAAAAAACGTCACGTCCGCGCCCAGGGCCGCGGCGGCCGAATGGAGTCCCGGTTCCGCGATCCTGGCCTGAACCGTGCCCAACGCGGACAGGCTGGGCAGGGCCAAATCGTTTTTGTCGAACACCTCGCGGACGAAGGTGATGATCGACGCCTCACTCACGCCCCGGTGGCAGCCCAGCCCGGCCACGAGCCGACGCGGGTGCAAACCGAGAATTGCTGGCTCACCTGCCGATTCTCTGGCCGGTTCACCAAAATGTCGAGTCAACGGGCGCTTCCAGGAAACCCAGACCCCGGGCCGGTCGTCCCGCCACGCCTCGACGTCCGGAACCCGCTCGAACAGATCCCCGTGCCCCATTTCGCGTAGTCGCGTCCAAAGGTAGTCTTCCGTATCCAGCACCTGGACGATTTCTCCGGCCAGCAAGGCCGCGGCCAGGGGAGCGAAGCGCTCCGGACGGTCCGCGACAAGACCCAGTTCCCGGGCCAGGAGATCCAAGGCCGGCAGCCCGGCCGTGTCCGTGGCCGTGGTGATCACGGCCTGGCCCCCGGTTAACCGGGCCACTTTTCTGGCCATATCGTTGGCCCCGCCCAGGTGGCCGCCCACCAGACTGACGGCGTGGCGTCCCTCCTGATCCAGAACCACCACTCCCGGGTCCGTGGTCTTGTCTCGTAATAACGGGCCGACGCACCGGACCACGATGCCGGAGGCCGCGACGCAGACGTGATGGCGGAAGCGAAAGAAATTCTTCGGAAAGGCAGAAGAAAAATGCTGAAACGGTTGTTCATCGGAAGGGGCGGCGTATTTTTCGGGAAGGAACAGCGTCGCGCCCAACTCGGCGGCGATCCGCCGGGCCAGGTCGCTGCCGCGGGAAGTCAGGGCCCAGACCGCGATGTCGCGCAACTGCACAACGGCCTGGGCCCCAACGGAAAAGGAACGGCTAGAAGTGGACGGTCCGGCAGGCATCCAGGGTTTGCTCGAAGTCCTCTTCGGTGTGCGCGAAGGAGGTGAAGGCGCACTCGTAGCCCGAGGGGGCCAGGGCCACCCCGGCGTCGCGCATCTGGCGGAAAAAGGACGCGTAAATCGTTGCGTCGGCCTTGGAGGCCGAGGCGAAATCCGTGACCGGCTCCGGGGCGAAGTACAAGGTGAACATTGAGGCCATGCAGTTGAGCTGCACAATCACGCCGCGTTCTTCCAGGACGCTTTTCAGTTCACTGGCCAGGGCCTTGGTCCGGATGGTCAGGTCCATGTAGTCGGCCTTGACCAGTTCCTTGAGGGTCGCCACCCCGGCGGCCATGGCCACCGGATTTCCGGAGAGGGTTCCGGCTTGGTAGACATCACCGCAAGGCGCGATGCGGGACATGATCTCCCGCCGTCCGCCGTACGCGCCCACCGGAAACCCACCGCCGATGATCTTGCCCAGGCAGGTCAGATCCGGGATCACGCCGAAGACGTTCTGAGCCCCTCCGTAGGCCAGACGAAAGCCGGTGATCACCTCGTCGAAAATCAGCAACGCGCCGTGCCGATCGGTCAGCACGCGCAGAGTGGGTAAAAATCCGGGCTGGGGCAGAACCATGCCCATGTTCCCGGCCACGGGCTCGACGATCACCGCGGCGATCTCGTCTCCATGGTCCCGGAACAACGCTTCCACGGCGTCCAGGTCATTGTACGGGGCCAGCAGGGTATCCGCGACCACGGCCTCGGGAACGCCCGGCGTGCCGGGGATGGACAGGGTGGCCACCCCGGAACCGGCGCTGGCCAGAAAGGCGTCGCTGTGACCGTGATAGCAGCCCACGAACTTGACCACCTTGTTGCGCCCGGTGAACCCGCGAGCCAGGCGCAGGGCGCTCATGGTCGCCTCGGTTCCGGAATTGACCATCCGGACCATGTCCACGCCGGGCAAGGCGGCCGTGAGCAGTTCGGCCAGTTCCACCTCCGCCTGGCAGGGCGCGCCGAAGCTGGCACCTTGGTCCACGGCCTTATGCACGGCCTCCACCACGGCGGGATGGGAATGCCCGAGAAGCATCGGGCCCCAGGACATGACGTAGTCGATGAGTTCGCGGCCCTCCACGGTCCACATCTTCGAGCCTTGGGCCTTGGCGATGAACAGAGGATCGCTCTGCACGCTCAGACAGGCCCGCACCGGACTGTTCACCCCGCCAGGAATCAATTCCTGGGCCTTGGCGAACAAGGTTTTCGAATCAGACATGGTTCTCCTCGCGATGCGCTATAGGTTCGTAATTAAATTGTCATCCGGTGTAGCAATCCCCCGTGGTTACCCTTTTCGAGGCGTTTCCCCAAGTAGGGGCAGGCACGGGGGCCTGCCCCTACTAGAAATAAGCCATAGACGTCTTTTTCAGTTCCTTGCGACTGAAAAGAATGTCGTATTGGGGCACTAAGGCGATCCGGGCCAACTGTTCCACCACGTCCAGACACTCCTCGCGACTGCGGGCGTGGACCATGGTGTAGAGGTTGTAAGGCCAGGCGTAACAGTTCACGCGCTGGTAACAGTGGGTGATTTCCGGACGTTGGGCCATGATCGCGCCGACCTCGTCCAGGTCTCGATCCTGTTCCACGAACCAGGCGACCATGGCGTTGGCCCCGTATCCGGCCTGCTGATGACGTAGGGTCGCGCCGAAGCGACGAACCACGCCCTGGTCTTTCAGGCGACGCAACAGATCTAAAACGGTCTCCTCGGCCAGGCCTGTCCGTTCGGCGATTTCCAGGTAAGGCCGTTCCGTATCCGGAATGTCGGCCTGAAGAAGACGCAAGGCCGCTTGTTCGGCCTCGGTATGCTCGTGAGAATTCGTTGACGTGCTCATTCGATTCCGCTCCATTGCCGGTCGGCTGATATTTCGCCCGACCACGCCCGAAAGCGTTTTGCCGGGGATGTTTTCCGGAGGCCCAAAAAACCGGGACGTTTTTTTGCCCTTTTAGATGTTTCCGGCCTTGATCGCAACACCGAAAAGCTTGGTCATGCAGTGATTCTCACCACTCTGGACGTTTCCCACAAAACACCTGAAATCGTCATAAAAAAAGCCCTCCAGGCAAGGAGGGCTTTTTCGACCGATTCAATGACTCCGCAAGAATGGATTTAATCCTGCCCAGACTTCATTCCTTTCTTGGTCCAAAGCTGCATTTCCTGCATTTTCTTGCGCCGAGCCTTGGAAAGAGCTTTTGCGATCAACGGCGTACCCTTCTTATAGCCGTATTTGTCGCGATATTCCTCGGTGGTCAGGCCATGAGAAGCAAGGTGCTTTTTCGTCAGAACCTTGAAGACCTTGCCGCATTCCAGACAGGTGACGGATTTTTCCTTGATCGCCTTTTTAGGGTCGATATTCAACTCAGGGGCGGCTTCCGCTCCCGCGTCCCCGGCAGTTCCACCTTCCGTAACGGCTCGCAGACTAGCCGCGATTTTGGTGACCATGGACATCATTTCTTCTTCAGTCATGGGCCGGATTCCGGCTTGAGCCTTTACGATTTCCAACGCTTGTTTGATGAATTCATCCATTGTGAATCTCCTTTCAAAAAATATGAATGACGAACGAACAGATGTACACATAGCAAAAACTCCGTTCAAGTCAAGTATCAAAGATACATAGTGCATCCAAATATCCCTCAAAAAGCATCCTTGCCAGCTTCAAGTACGACTGCATGCATCCCAGGCCGCTTGTTTTTTACATCCGGTCCTCCGGCCCGCTTCCTCCTCTGATCCAAAAGCGTTGCGCGGGACATACGTTCGCTTCAATCGACCCGATACGACTCGTATTCGAACGAGAACGGAACGTATCGCATTGGCGACATCAGACGATACACACGTCCTAGCGCCGGGACTCGCTTCAGCGTCAAGGGCGTTGGGTGATCACCCAAAAACGGCCAGAACCGCGACGGAAGGCGATGAGAGCATTTTCTCCTCGCGATATCCCCGCGATGCTTGCCAGCGAACAAGACTCCGGGGTACAGCCGACAAGAGCGCGTGACGGGAGCGCGTGGTTATTTGAACAGCGCAATTGGAGGAGGCAAGCATGTACGTGGTTACGGGGGGCGCGGGGTTCATCGGCAGCGCCTTGGTTTGGAAACTGAATCAACAAGGCGTCACGGACGTGCTGATCGTGGACGATCTGGGCCGGGGTGAGAAATGGAAGAATCTGGTCAACCTCCGCTATGCCGACTACCTGCATAAAGCCGCGTTTCTCCAGCTCCTGGAACAAGGCAAGCTCGGGCCGGAGGTCAAGGCGATCCTGCACATGGGCGCCTGTTCGTCCACCACGGAGACGGACGTCGAATACCTGATGGAGAACAATTACCGGTACACCCAAATACTGGCCCGGATTTGCCTACAGCACGACATCCGCTTCATCTATGCCAGCAGCGCCGCGACCTACGGGGATGGCTCCCGAGGCTTCGACGACGCCCCCGCCGTCATGGACGGACTGAAGCCCCTGAACATGTACGGCTATTCCAAGCAGCTTTTTGATCTCTGGGCGCTGCGCACCGGTGTTGCCGACCGGATGGTCGGCCTGAAGTTCTTCAATGTTTTCGGACCCAACGAGTACCACAAAGCCGACATGATGAGCGTGGTCTGCAAGGCCTTTCGCCAGATCGGAGAGACCGGACGGCTGCGTCTGTTCAGATCCCACCGCCCGGATTACGCCGACGGCGAGCAGCGCCGGGATTTCGTCTACATCAAGGACTGCGTCGACGTGGTCTGGTGGCTGCTGGAAAACCGAGCCGTGAACGGAATCTTCAACCTGGGACGCGGAGAGGCCAAGTCCTGGAACGAGTTGGCCCGGGCGGTCTTCGCGGCCATGGATCGGCCCGTGGACATCGAATACATCGACATGCCGGAGGCCATCCGGGAAAAATATCAATACTACACCAAGGCCGGGATGGAGCGGCTGCGCTCCCTGGGCTGTCCCGCCGCCTTCAGCTCCCTGGAGGACGGAGTGGCCGACTATGTGCGTAACTACCTGATGGCCGAGGATCCGTATCTGGCTTGAGCACCGCGGTCCGACTCCGCCGCTCTATTTCAATTCATCATCTCAACTCATTTCGAGGGCCGCCATGACCACGACGCAATCGGACGACGGCTTCACCACCCAAGCCCCTCCCCGGACCGTACCCGAAACCCTGGACCGCGGAGTCGCGTTGTTCGGCGACCGCCCGCTCCTCGGCCTGGTGGAGGGAGACCCCGTCACCTATGCCGAGTTCCGAACCAAGGCCAGGGAACATGCTGAAACCCTGACCCACCTGGGAGTGGGTCACGGAGACAGAGTGGCCATTTTCAGTGAAAACCGGCCGGAATGGCCCATGGTCTATTTCGCCGCCAGCTCCCTGGGAGCCGTGCTGGTCCCGATTCTCCCGGACTTTCACCCGTCCTCGGTCCTGCATATTCTCCGGCACAGTGGGGCCAAGGTGTTGATGGCTTCGGAACGCTGCCTGGCGAAGCTGGAAGATCTGAACCAGCAGCACTTGACCGTGATCGTTCTGGACGACTTCCGGATTTTGCCCCCGGAATCCTGGGCCGGTCGGGTCAAGGACGTGATCCGCTCCAGCCTCAAGGACCGGGAGCGTCTGCAATCCCTGGCCCGGCATGTGACCGGCCACGGCACTCCGGCGACACCCAAGGAGGACGACCTGGCCTCCATCGTCTACACCTCCGGGACCACGGGGCGGGCCAAAGGGGTGATGCTCACCCACCGCAACGTGGTTTCCGACGCCTGGATGACACGTGAGCTGGTGGACCTGGGGCCGCGGGACCGGATGCTTTCCATCCTGCCCCTGGCCCACACCATGGAGTTCACCCTGGGGCTGCTGCTGCCCATGCTGCACGGGACCCAGGTCCGGTACCTCGGCGGGGTCCCCTCGCCGCAAATGCTGATGGACGCCATGGCCAAGATCCGCCCCACGTTCATGCTCAGCGTCCCGCTGGTGATTGAGAAGATCTTCAAGCGCCGCATTCAGCCCAAACTGACCGGCAGCGCCGTGGGCCGGACCCTGTATCGCTTCAACCTGAGCCGAGGCCTGCTGCACAAGCTCGCCGGGAAAAAGATGTACCAGTCATTTGGCGGCAGCTTGCGCGGCTACTGTATCGGGGGAGCGCCCCTGTCCGTGGAAGCGGAAACCTTTTTACGCGAAGCCGGTTTTCCCTATGCCATGGGCTACGGACTGACCGAGGCATCGCCCCTGGTGGCCGGGACCGGCGCGGCGAGCGTCCGTCGGCGTTCCTCTGGTCGCGCTCTGCACGGCGTTGAGATCCGCATCGCCGTGCAGCAGGAGAGCGATTCGCCGCCCCGAGGACGAACCGACGGCGAGGTTGTCGGGGAAATCCAGGTCCGCGGTCCCAATGTCATGCAAGGTTATTACCAGGAGCCGGAGTTGACCGCCGAAGTCTTCACCGAGGACGGCTGGCTGCGCACCGGGGACCTGGGCACGCTGGACAAGGACGGCTATCTGTTCATCCGCGGTCGCTTGAAGAACCTGATTCTCGGTCCCAGCGGAGAGAACATCTACCCGGAGGAGATCGAGAACGTCCTGAACGAACAGGATTACGTCCTGGAATCCCTGGCCTTCGACCTGAACGGCAAGGTCGCGGCTCGGGTCTTCCTGGACTACGACCGGCTGGACGAAGAGGTTTCCTGGCGGAAGATGAGCGAATTCGAGGCCCGCAAGTACGTCACCGACCTGCTGGAAACCATCCGGACCCGCACCAACGCCGGCCTGGCCTCCTTTGCCCGGGTCAGCAAGATGATCGAGCAGACCGAGGCCTTTGAGAAAACCCCGACCCACAAAATCAAGCGCTATCTCTACACCAGCGCCTCGCCGCCGTTTTGACGCACCGCCATGCACGAACGACCGGACACCGAACTCGCGGCCCTGATCCGTTCCCTTCTGGAAAAGGGCATGGACCTGGACGGCGCGGCCCTGACCACCATTTCCCAGGTTCTGGGAGGCGCTGAGGCGGAGGAACTCGCCGCCCGCTTGACCGACCCGGACGACGCCGAGGCTTGGTCCATGCGCGACCTAGTCTTGTTTCCGGACCAACCCCTGGCCTTGGCCGTGGAAAGCTGGTTGCTGGAACGGGAACAGCGCGACGACAAGGCGGCCATGCCGGACAAGGACGCCGGGGCCGCTCTGCTGACCCAGGCCATGCTGCGCGTTCGCCTTCCGGACCGGACAGAATTATGGCTGACCCTGGACCAGGACGAAGCCCGCCTGCTGGCGAGCCGCCTGCACCTGGGCAAACGCCTGCCCGAATCGGTTCGTGATCTTCTCACCGCTCCCGTTGCCGCGAATCGAGAACTCGCGGCGGCCCTGAGCCTGGCCTGCAAACAGTCCCGACTGCCCTGGACCCCGAGCCAGGAGACCTTTATCCTGACCTTGCTGCGCGCCTGCCTCCCCGGTCCGGATCAAGAGCCGGGCGCTGAGCCGGCCCAAAGCGAACCTTCGCCGAAAACGCCGCCGCGCCGCGCCCTGGACATGGTCCGGTGGACCCTGTCCTTTCTCGAACATTCCGGGGAGGACGTTCCCGCGGCCCTGGCCAGACGGCGCGAGACGTTGTTGCGCCACCTGGACCAGGCCGGGGAAATGGAACGGGTTCGGCAAGCGCACAACTTCGAAACGCGGCGGATGCTGGGCATCCCGGAACAACACTTCGACCCGGAGGCCATCCGGGACGAACTGGAGCTGATCGAACTCGCCACCCGGGCCGCGGGCGCCTACGCCCCGACCCACCAGGTCATGCGCCGCAACCTGGGCGACGTCCAAACCGTGGAGCAGGCGACGGACTTGTTCGAATAACACGTCGGCCCCGGAGCTCTTCGCACATCACTTCGCACGGAGGAACCGTTCATGTCCCAAGAAACCCCGCAACGCAATCTGGCCCTGGATCTGGCCCGGGTGACCGAGGCCGCGGCCCTGGCCTCTTCCCGCTGGCTGGGCAAGGGCGACAAGGAACGCGGCGACCATGCCGCTGTGGAGGCCATGCGCCTGAGCTTCAGCGCCATCGACATCAACGGCGTGGTGGTCATCGGCGAGGGAGAAAAAGATGAAGCCCCGATGCTCTACAATGGGGAGAAGCTCGGCACGGGCCGCGGACCGGAAGTGGACGTGGCCGTGGATCCGGTGGAGGGGACGAGCCTGCTGGCCTATGGTCGGCCCAATGCCATCGCCGTGGTCGCCCTGGCCCCGCGTGGAACGCTCTATGATCCCGGCCCGGCTTTCTACATGAAGAAGATGGCCGTGCCCCACGAGGCCAAGTATCAGGTGGACATCAAGGCCCCGGTGGCCGAAAACCTGCGCCGGGTGGCCAAGGCCCTGGGCAAGGCCGTGGACGACCTGTCGGTCTTTATCCTGGACAAGCCCCGGCACGCGGAGCTGATCAAGGAAATCCGAGAAGCCGGGGCCCGCATCCAGCTGCATACGGACGGCGACGTGGCCGGGGCCCTGATGGCCACGACCCCGGGCGGCGAGGTGGACATGATGATCGGTACCGGCGGGACGCCGGAAGGCGTGCTGGCCGCGGTGGCCATCCGGATTATGGGCGGGGAGATGCAGTGCATGCTGGATCCGCAGTCCGAGGACGAGCGCCGGGCCCTGGAGGAGGCCGGGCACAGCCTCAGCCGCGTCCTGACCGTGGACGACTTGGTCCGCAGCGACGACGTCTTTTTCGCGGCCACCGGCATTTCCGGGGGAACATTTCTGAAAGGCGTCGAGTTCACCGGCAAGGGCGCGGTGACCCACTCCATGGTCATGCGCGGCAGGACCGGAACCTTCCGCCGGATCGAGGCCCAGCACTCCTTCGCCAAGCTGATGCGCATCAGCTCCATCGAATACAACAAAGCCGGGTCGCAATAAGGAAGACGGGAGGGTACTTTACGGAAGGTTCTCTCCAGCAACCGCCATGAACGTGCATCTGGTCATCCAACTGGCCCGCTTCGGAGACGTCATCCAGACCAAGCGGCTGATTCGCGGCCTGCTGGCCGATCCCGGCAACCAGGTCCACCTGGCCGTGGACGCCGGGCTGGTCGAGCTGTCCGAGATGATCTATCCGGACGTGGTGGTCCACGGCCTGCCGGTCCATGATCCGCGTTCGGAACCCGCGACCCTGATTCGCGCCTGCGCCGAAATCTTCTCCGCCTGGAAGGCCGCGGACGTCGCCCGGGTCTACAACCTGAACCATTCCGGGTTCAACCACGTCCTGGCCGGATTGTTCGCACCGGAGCAGGTCGTTGGCTACCAGTGGAACCAGGGACAAGCGCTTCGGGGGTCGTGGCCGGAAACGGTCTTTCGGCTCAGTGCCCACCGGTCGGCCAATCCTCTGAACCTGATGGACTACTGGGGCTTTTTCCTGGGACAGACCCAGGGTTTGGCCCAGGGGTTGACCCAGGGCGTGGTCCTGGACCCGGCCCTGGTCAATCCCCCGGCCACGCCCAAGGGCGGAGGGCTGGGCGTGGTTCTGGCCGGACGCCATGCCCGGCGGACCCTGCCGGTTCCCATTCTGGCCCGGGTGATCCAGGCCGCGGCGGCCCGGATTGAAGGCAAGATCCTTCTTCTGGGAACGGCCGCGGAACGCGAAGCGGCCAGGGCGCTGCGCCCCTTGCTCCCGGCCGCGATCCAGGGCAGGCTGAAGGATCTGACCGGACGCACCGGCTGGACCGGCCTGCGCGACGTGGTTCAAGGGCTGGATCTGCTGCTCACCCCGGACACCGGGACCATGCACCTGGCCGCGCACCTGGGCGCCCCGGTCACGGCCTTTTTCCTCTCCTCGGCCTGGGCCTTTGAGACCGGCCCCTACGGCGAAGGCCATCAGGTCTGGCAGTCCGTGGAGCCCTGCGCCCCCTGCCTGGAAGCCGCGCCCTGTCCCCGCTCCGCGGTCTGCGCCCAGGCCTTCGCGGACAAAGCCGTCCTGGCCCGGCTGGCCCGTTCGGCTCATTCGGTACAGTCGGCCCAATCGGCTGGACCGGAGCGGAGCAACCATCCCGACCCGCCGGAATCTCTCTGCCTGCTGCGCACCGGACTGGACGACTTCGGTCTGGAGTTCCATCCCCTGGCCGGGGAACTGCCGGACCAGGAAGCCCGAGCGGCCCGCCGCGAACTGCTGCGCTCTCACCGGCTGCGGATCGGCCCGCGCCGGATCCGCCTGGAGCAGACCGCGGCCGAGGCACTGTACCATGAACCCGACTGGATGATCGACACGCCATGACCTCAACGCCCCTACGGATACTCACGGTCCTGCCTCTGTACGGTGGGTCCCTGCCCATTGGCCGTTACTGCGTCCGGGCCCTGCGCGCCCTGGGTCATACGGTGGAATGCTTCGAGGCCCCGGAATTTCACGGCGCGTTCCGGGCCCTCAAGGAACAGCGAATTGCCGCGGACCGGCTGGTGGCCCTGGAAAACGGCTTCCTCCAACTCGTGGCCCAGACCGTACTGGCCAAAGTGGAACATTTCGAGCCGGACCTGGTCCTGGCCCTGGCCCAGGCTCCGTTAAGCCGCCAGGCCCTGCAACGTCTGCGCCGGGACAAGGTGCCCACGGCCATGTGGTTCGTGGAGGACTACCAGGTTTTCCCCTACTGGAAAGCCTTTGCCCGGCTCTACGACGCCTTTGCGGTGATCCAGAAGGAGCCGTTTTTCGGGCTGCTGGAAGAGCTGGATCAGCGCAACGCCCTCTACCTGCCCCTGGCCGCGGACCCGGACTTTCACCGCCCCCTGGATATCCCCCGGGAACTGTCCGCCGTGGACCAGCGCCGCTATGGATCGGACCTCTCCTTTCTCGGCGCCGGATACCCCAACCGGCTGGTCGCGTTTCGCCAATTCCTGTCCCTGGACTTCAAAATCTGGGGCAACGACTGGCCCACACACGGCCCCCTGACCCCGCTGCTGCAACGCCCCGGGGAACGGATCACCCCGGAGGAGGCGGTCAAGATCTTCAACGCCGCCAAGATCAACCTGAACCTGCACTCCAGCGTCAAAGCCGAGCCCCTGGTCACGGGCGGCGACTTCGTCAACCCCCGAACCTTCGAGCTGGCCTCCTGCCAGGCCTTTCAACTGGTGGACCGCCGCGGCCTGCTGGCCGAGCTGTTCACGGACCGGGAGCTGGCCGTATTCGAGGACATGGAGGGTTTGCGCGACGCCATCCGCCATTACATGGCCCACCCCGAAGAGCGCCTGGCCATGAGCCGCCTGGCCCGGGAGCGGGTGCTGCGCGAACACACCTACCAGCACCGCATGACGACCCTGCTGGAGTTTCTCCAACAACGCCTCGGCCTGGGCGCAATCCGGACCAAAGGCGAACCCGGCGTTTCCGCCCCGCTCCCGGACGACTCCCCCCTGGCCGTCCTTTCTCCGGACCTGCGCGCCCAGGTGGATGCCCTGCTCCACGACCTGGACCTGCGTCCCACGGTCCGCTTCGAAGACCTGATCTGGACCATCCGCCAACGCCAAGGCACCCTCAGCGAGCTGGAAACCGCCCTGCTGTTTCTGGACGAATGGCGCAAGCAGTATGGTGGGGGGCGTTAGCAATAACAGGTACAGCCCCAACCTGTTGGTGGTCACGCAAAACTACATCTGAGAGATGACTGAGGGATGAAATGGATATGAAAAAAATCGAACGCGCCCAAGGATGCCTGCTGGGCCAACTGGCCGGCGACGCGCTGGGAAGCCTGGTGGAGTTTCAATCCCCGGAACAAATCCGGCGGGTCTATCCCGACGGGGTGCGCGACATGGCCGACGGCGGCGCGCACGATACCATCGCGGGTCAACCCACGGATGATTCCGAAATGGCCCTGGCCCTGGCCAGGGCGCTCGTTTTCCGCGGGAGCTACGACGCCGGAGCCGCAAAGCGGGCCTATCTCGACTGGCTGCGCTCCGAGCCCTTCTCCTGCGGCGCGACCATCACCGCCGGACTGACCAGTGAACCGAACCTGGACAGCCAGGCCAACGGGGCTCTGATGCGCATCAGCCCCCTGGGCATTTTCGGTTCGCGATTCGAGTTGAGCCAGGTGGCCCGGTGGGCCGTCCAAGACGCTGAATTGACCCATCCCCACCCGATTTGTCTCCAAGTCAACGCCCTCTTCACCCTGGCCGTTGCCCAGGCCGTTGCGACCGGAGCCGAGCCCAAGGAGCTTGTCGTCGACATGCTCGAATGGGCCCAGGACATGGACGCCGACCCGCTCCTGTTCCGCGTGATCAAGGCCTGCATCAACGAACCGCCCAGAGATTATCTCCAGCACCAGGGCTGGGTGCTCATCGCCTTTGGCAACGCCGTCTGGCAGCTGCTCAACGCCCCGACCCTGGAAGACGGGATCATGGACACGATCATGCGCGGCGGGGACACGGACACCAACGCCGCCATCTGCGGCGCGTTGCTGGGCGCGGTCCACGGCCTCGGCGCCGTGCCGGAAAGATGGGTCAAAACCGTCCTCGCCTGTCGCCCCCAAACCGGCCTTTCCGGAGTGCGCCGGCCTCGCCCGGAAATCTACTGGCCCGTGGACGCCCTGAAACTGGCCGAACGGTTGCTCTCAACGCCATGAAATGTGCTTTGATCCGAGGTGCGCAATCAGGGCGGAATCGTTTTCGCCGCCTTCATGCGCAATATTCTTCCATGTCGGACATGGCCCATGTTCTCCTGATATCAAAGTCTTAGTGGAGAAAGGGAGCGCTATCGCGCCCGTTTTCAGCAACATGACACCATCTGCCGGGGGAGCACGATGCTGAAAAAAATTGTCCAGCCGTTGGACCTGAGCGAATCCCTCGCGGATGTAAAAATTCGCTCGTCGTTCATCGACCGGTTCGGCGGCCAGGAGATCGTCCTGATCCATGTCATGAACCCCGGGCTCGGCGACAAGGGCATGGTGCGGGCGCGATTGGCGCATCTTGTCGACGAGTTGAACCAGGTGGGCATCCAGGCCAAGTCCGTGGTCACGCAAGGTCATGTGGCCTCCCAGATCACCCGGGCCGCCATGGAGTCGGCCGCGGACGTGATCTATCTGCCCGCCAGCCGCAAGAACTTCCTGGTATCGTCATTTTTGGGGAGCACGACCGAAGACGTCATCCGCCTCTCCGATATCCCGGTCTTCATCCACAAGCAGCGGCCAGAGCTGGTCCGTACCGAGAAGGTTCGCAACCTCGTCTTTGCCACGGACTTTGGCAAGGCGGCGAGCCGGGTCTGGCTGTATGTGCGCATGCTGGGCCGCTTCGTTTCCAAGCTGACCATCCTCCACGTGGGAGAACGGGCCTCCGACCCGGACACGGAACAACTGCGCAGGGAAAACGCCGAGACGTTGCTCCAGGAGCTGCGCGCGAAATTCACGGACGACTTCCAGGAGGTCGCCCTGATCTCCCGGATCGGCTCGCCCGCCAAACACATCATCGACGTCGTCGAGCAGATCCAGGCCGACCTGGTCGTCCTGGGACGGCTCAATGAACCGTTTCCTTCCAAACTGCTCGGTTCCACCTGCTCTCGGGTCACATCCGGGGTATCCAGCTCGGTTTTGCTGATTCCTTGACTGTATTGACAAAGCCCGCCAACCATCCCAACAGATGGGAGTATCGCATGTTCCAAGACAAGGTCTTTCTGACCTCGTTGGTCATTGTCGTCGTGTTCGTCCTCGCCGGAGTGATCGATCCG
This sequence comes from Desulfonatronum sp. SC1, assembly GCF_003046795.1. Lineage (NCBI taxonomy): Bacteria > Pseudomonadati > Thermodesulfobacteriota > Desulfovibrionia > Desulfovibrionales > Desulfonatronaceae > Desulfonatronum > Desulfonatronum sp. SC1. Next base: position 45,858 of record NZ_PZKN01000026.1, read on the forward strand.
GAATTGCTGGACCGCGCCTCCGCCGTCCTTCACGGTGCGATCATCGCTCATTTCGGCTGGGCCTACATGCTCTCCGGCTTTTTCTTCCTGGTGTTCTGCCTGGTCCTGGCTTTGAGCAGATACGGCGAGATCAAACTGGGGCGGGATCATGAAAAGCCCGAGTACACCTACTTCGGCTGGTTCAGCATGCTGTTCGCCGCTGGAATGGGCATCGGCCTGATTTTCTGGGGCGTGGCCGAACCCCTCAGCCACTACATGGACCCGCCGGAATTCATCCAGCCGGAAACCGGACAGGCGGCGACGTTCGCCATGCGCTACAGCTTTTTCCATTGGGGGCTGCACCCCTGGGCGATCTATATCGTGATGAGCCTGGGCATCGCCTATTTTTCCTTCCGCCGCGGCATGCCGCCCCTGATCAGCTCCTGCTTCTACCCCATGCTCGGCAACCGCATCTACGGCCCCATCGGCAATTTCATCGACATCATGGCTGTTTTCGCCACCATTTTCGGAATCGCCACCTCCCTGGGGCTCGGCGCGATCCAGATCAACAGCGGCCTGGAGCACCTCTACGGCCTGCCTTCCTCCACCGGTTTCACGCTGCTGATCATCCTGGTGACGACGCTTCTCTTCATGATTTCCGCCGCGGTGGGGCTGGACAAGGGCATTCAGACCCTGAGCAAGACGAATATCCTCCTGGCCTTTGCCCTGCTCCTATTCATGCTGGTCGCCGGGCCGACCTCGTACATACTCAACGTGTTTACCGACACCATCGGCGGATACATGGGCAACATGCTGGAAATGAGCCTGGCGGTGAATCCGTTCCTGGGACAGGAATGGTACAAGAACTGGACCCTGTTCTACTGGGCTTGGTGGATCGCCTGGTCGCCCTTCGTGGGCATCTTCGTGGCCAGGATTTCCCGTGGCCGGACCATCCGGGAGTTCATCAGCGGAGCCCTGCTTGTGCCGACCTTGCTGACCTTTGTCTGGTTCAGCGTGTTCGGGGGCGCCTCTTTATTCCTGGAACTGGAACAAGGAACGAACATCGGCCTGGCGGTCCAAAGCGACGTGTCCACGGGCCTCTTTCTGGTCTTCGACCACTTTCCCGGTGCGCTGATCCTGTCCAACGCCGCCTTGGTGCTGCTGATCGTCTTTTTCGTGACTTCGGCGGACTCGGCCACCTTTGTCCTGGGCATCATGACCAGTAAAGGATCGCCCAACCCCTCCCTGGCCAAGAAAATCACATGGGGAATCACGCAATCCTCCGTTGCCGCCATCCTGCTCGTTTCCGGAGGCCTGACCGCCCTGCAGCGCATGGCCATCACCGCGGCATTGCCGTTCAATTTCATTCTGCTGTTCATGTGCTACAACATCTGGAAAGCCCTGGCGTCCGAAGCACCGGAGAGCCGGTTGCGGCGATGAGTTGCGGCAATTCCGGATATGGTTTCCGCGTAGTGCGGGGGAGCCTGCAAAAGTCCCCCACGCATATCCAGGAAAGGCAATTATCACTGCAGCGAAACTTTCACCGAAACTCGAAAAAACGCCGAGGGCAAGATGCCCTCGCCCATGGTTTTCCGTGCTTTTCCGCGTGTTCCGTGGGCCATTCTCAAGGCGTATTGCTGATCAAAGCAGAAGTTTCGCTGTAGTGTTATCGAATACTCACAAAGTGAGGTCTCGCAGTCTGTTTCTGAAAAAATAATGTACGCCGGCGAGAAAGGATATGCTGATCAAAACTGTGAAAAGCAGTTTTAGGGAAAACCCAAGAGTCACCACGCCAAGTGCCGTCCCGGCTGCTGGTGGATGCTCCGTGTCGGTTGCGACCATGATGAAAATGGACAACCCAACGGCAAAGGCATACCAAAATTCAGAGACAATCATGCTCGGGCTGAAATACGGCATAATCAACTCGGCAACGAAAATACCGCAGAGCAGGCCCACAAGGTGCCCGCAAATCAGATTTCTTGGTCGGGCGGTGAGATAGGTGGGGATCGTGAACACGATAAAGGTTGAAGCCGCGAGAGACGCGATGATGATGGGCTTCCTGTGAATGCTGACCAGCAATAGAATGGCGAATATGGTGGCTGATGCAGCTATACACTGAAAAAGGTAGCTTTTCCAATACAACTTCATCGCCTCCAACCTGCCCCTGGAAATAATCACCACGCGCGTCCCTCCTTTTTCAACAAAACACCCCGGTTGCCGGCTGATATATGCTGTCCGGTAGATGACAGGAATATGAAAAATTCCAAGGGGCTTGACAATCGATTAACTTTCGTAAACAGTCCAGCCCCGGAGCCACCCCATGAAATTCGACGACTTCTTCAAACGCGCATCCCAGGTCACCGAGATCGGCAGTCAGAAAGACCTGGCCAATCTCCTGGGCATCGAACCCCCGGCCATCACCCTGGCCAAGACACGGGGCGTTCCCAAGAACTGGGCGCTGACCATTTCCAACATGTTCGGGGTAAGCCTGGAATGGCTGAAAACAGGTACAGGTCCGGTTTATCAATCCAGCAAGGCCAGGACCATCTTCATTCCCAAGGTTTCCGCCAGAGTCTGTGCCGGTTCCGGCTCGCTGGACGTGCGGGACAACATCATTGGCGAGATGCCCTTTGGTCGTTCCTGGCTCAGCCAGCTAGGCCGGCCGGAAAGCATGGTGGTCATGGACGTGGTCGGCGACAGCATGTCTCCGGAACTGGAACCCGGCGACAGTATTTTGCTTGACCAGAGTCAGACCGAGATCCAGAGCAACAAACTCTACGTCATCGGCCTGGCGGACGTGCTCCAGGTCAAGAGGGTCCAGGCCCGCTCCGGCCTGGTCACGCTCTACAGCGCCAATCAGCGCTATGAACCGGTCACCCTCCAGGGCGATGAGATCGAGACCCTGCGAATCATTGGCCGGGTGTTGTGGAGCAGTCGGAACTACGCCTGATATTTTTTTGCCCCGCTGATTTACTTTTGTAAACACAAGGAGAACCCCATGCAGCAACGCTATTGCGAATGCGGCCATCCGGTGATGGTGGCGTATGTGATCACGAAGAAGGGCGTCCGGCATCTGTATCAACCCAGGGCCAGAATGACCAAGCTGATGCATTGCCCCAACTGCGGCAGACAGATCGACATCAACGATCTCAAGTAGTTGATGGGCAAAGGTGGTTTTTTCCATGAACCCCGGAGTCAATCCGTTTGCCTGCCTTCATGCGGCGCAACAGTTTGCGCCCTGAGTGGAATCTACGCCGGGAAGAGAACCGGCAGCAGCCAGACGCAGACCAACATGGAGATGATGGTCAGGGGGACGCCCAGTTTCATGTAGTCCACGAAACGGTATCCGCCGGGACTCATCACCAGCAGATGGGCTGGGTGGGACAACGGACTGGCATAACTGGACGAAGCGGACATGGCCACGGTCATCATCAGGAGTTGGGGGGAAATGGCCATTGTCTCGGCGGTGGTCAAGGCCACCGGGGCCATCAGGACCACCAGGGCCGCCGTGGGGATGACCTGGGTGCCGAGCACCGTGACCAGAAACAGGGCCGCGACCACCCAGCGGGGGCCGAGGTCTCCGACCACGGAGATCAGGGCTTGGGCTCCCACTTGAGCCGCGCCGGTGTTCTCCACGGCCACGCCCAGGGGCAGCATGCAGGCGATCAGGAAGACGACTTTCCACTCGATGGCCCGGTAGGCCTCGTCCATACTGATGCATTTAAGGAGAACCATCAGGGTCGAGCCCACCAGCGCGGCGATGGCAATGGGCAACAGCCCGAAAACGGCGCTGAGCACCACGCAAAGCATGATCAACACGGCGACGGGAGCCTTTTCCATACGCGGAGCCTGGGCCGCGGCCTGATCGAGCACGAGAAAGTCCGGATTGCGGGCAATGGCCTCCAGGCTGCGCCGGGGGCCGTGGACCAGCAGGGCGTCTCCGAATTGAAGAGGCAAATCCTGCAACCCGGTCCGATGGGCCCGACCCTTGCGCCAGACGGCCAGGACGCTGACCCCGTATTGATCCCGAAACATCAAATCGGCCAGGGTCTTTCCGGCCAAGGAGGTCCGGGGGGAAAGCAGGACTTCGGTCACGGCCACCTGTTGGGATTCCAGCTCGGCCAGCAACTCCGGATCCTGCTCGGCGATGGTCAGTTCCTGCAACCCCTTCAGCAGTTCCAGATCTCGTTCCGTGCCCTGCAGCACGAGCAGGTCTCCGGAGCGGACGATTTCACTGGCCGCGGGCATGCAGACCATGGCGTCGTCCCGCAGGATGCTGACCACGGTCAGGCCGAAAGCGTTGCCCAGTCGGCTGTCCATCAGGTCGCGTCCGGCCAGTACGGAGCCCTCCGGCACCCGCACGGCCAGAAAGTGGACGTCGCCGCCCGGAAGTGCGCCCGATTTTTCTTTGGAAGCTGCTCTCAAATTTTGCAATGGGCCGGTCTGAATCGAAATCGGGTCCGTGACGATCCCGCTTTGAACCAGCTTCTTCAGAGGCTCCCGCTCCCCTTGGAGCAAGAGGCGGTCTCCCGGAGTGAATCGGTGATACTGCGGATGCTTGAGGGTTCGGCCCTCGGCCGTGCGGACGCGCAGCACCTGGACCAGATGCTCCCGGCGCAGGCCGCTTTGGGCCAGGGTCGTTCCGACCAGAGGGGACTGCTCGCCGACATGGGCCTCGACAATGGCCGTGCGCTCGCAAAACAGGGCGTCCAAGCGGCCAAGCGGCTCCACTCGCAGATGTTGGTCGCCGTGGAATCGTTGAAGCTGTTCCGGTTGACCATGGACGATGACGGTGTCTCCGGCCTCAAGCACGTCCGTGGCCCTGGGGGCCAGCATTAGCAAGCCCTTGCGTCGCAGGGCCACCACGGTCAAAAACAGGGCCGAGCCGATCCGGCTTTCGGCCAAGGTGCGCCCATCCAGGGGGGAGTCGGCCGGGATGGTGATGGCGAAGACATGGGAGTCCATCTCATAGGAAGCCCCGGAAGACCGTTCCCGTTGTCCCGCCGCGGATGGTCCGGGTTTGTGGGTCGGCAGCATCCGGCGGCCGATAAGCACCACGAAGGTGATCCCGGCCGCGACGATGACCGCGGTGATGGGCGTAAAGTCCAGCAGGGCGAAGGGTGCGTAACCGGCGTTGCGCAGGGCGTCCGTTGCCAGAATGTTGGGCGGGGTGGATATCCCGGTGAACGGCCCGCCCAGCAGACAGCCCAGGGCCAGAGGCATCAACAGCCTTGACGGAGGACGACCGCTGCGCCGGGCCAGTTCCATGGTTGCGGGCAACAAAATCGCGGCCACGGTGACCGTGTTGATCAGGGCGGAAAGCAAGCTCGCGGCCACCATCAGGGCGATGATCAAAACGGCCTCGCTGCCTTTGGCAAAGCGTTGCAACGGTTGGCCAAGCTGGTGGGCCACGCCGGTGCGGGTCAGTCCGGCGGACAGGATGAACATGGCCCAAACCGTGACCACTGCCGGGCTGCTAAAACCGGCCAGAGCGTCTTGCGGAGAGACGAGGCCGGTCAGGGCCAGGGCGGACAGCACCAGCAACCCCACCAGATCCACCCGCAGCCACCCGGCGATGAACACCACCAGGGCCGCCGCGATGATCGTCGTTAAGAGAAAAAGATCCATGGCGTATCGTGATCCATGAAGAGTATTTTAGAGAGCGGGAATGTCGTTGACCGACCGGTCCCCAGCCAACTCGCGGGTCGCATCGGACAGCGCCTTCATGGAGAGTTCGGGCGGCAATGCCCCGGGGGGAGACCAGTTCGGGAGCAGATGAAATTCTTGACCAGGCCAGGCGATGTGCCAGGCATGGAGCAGCATTCCGCCGGGGCGTGGCGGGCCGCCGTACTTAACGTCTCCGATCAGGGGATGTCCGCGGGAGGCAAGCTGCACTCTAATCTGGTGGGTGCGCCCGGTCAGCGGCGCGACCAGGACCAGGGCGGCGTCCTTGGACTGAAAGAGGGTTCGGACCAAGGTGCGGGAGGGCTTGCCCGCGCCGACGCGCATTTTTTCACCGAAGTCCGTCCGGACCTTGGCCGTCTCGTCTCGCAACAACACCGGCTCGCGCCATGGGGGGCGTCCATGGACCCAGACCAGATAGGTTTTGCGGACCTCCCCCTTGCGCCACAGAAATTGCAAGGCCTGGAGCCGGGCGTAGGTCTTGGCAACAATCAACAGGCCGGAGGTATCCCGGTCCAGGCGATGAACCAGGGCGGGCTTCCAGGGGTGGTCCGCGAAACGGGAACGCAGACGATCCGCAACGCTGTCCTGGTGGCCGGTCCCGGCGTGGACCGGAAGGCCCTTGGGTTTGGCCAGCACGAGCAGGTCGTAGTCTTCATGCACCACATGGAGAAGGCGATCTTCGGGACTGTCGAGAGCCGGTGCGGCGGGCGGCCCGGGTTCAGGAAGATCGTGGGGCGGGATACGGACGCGGTGGTTCGCTTCAAGACGGGTCCCGGGCTTGGCCCGGGACCCGTTCACACGAACTTGGCCGGTACGGATCCAACGCTGCAATGCCGAAGCCGGGACCGCGCCAGCCAAGCGGCGCTGGAGGAACTGAAGCAGCTTCTGCCCGGCCTCGGGCGCGCTCACCGTCCAGACTTGGACCCCCGGCACGGCTAGTTCGGTACTATTCCAGGCCGATGTCCAGCGTGGTCCCGGCATCCGGCACGGTGTCCAGGTCCAGGGCGTAGGTCAGCAACACGGTGCGGCGCTGGGTGAACCCGGTCACTCCGGGGTGGGTGTTCACCAGCACGAAAAGCTCGGTGCGTCCGTCGTTCATCACGTCTTCCAGGCCGTAATCCACCACCGTGCCGCGAATGCGCCGGGTCTTCCAGTTGATGTTCAGGTTGATGCCGTCCCAGAAAAGAGAGTGAATTTCTCCCTGGGGGAAATACCGATAGCGGGCGAAGAATTGGGCCGAAACGGAGATGTTTCGATTGACCAACAGGTTCCAGGCCGTGTCCCTGCCCAGCCGGACCGGAACCAGACGCGAGGGAATGTAGTAGTAGTCCCGCATCTCCTCGTCCTTGTCCTGGCCGAGGCCCGGCAACCCATCGACAACCTCCAGGCCAAGAGCCGAACCGCCATAGGACTCCTCGGTGACCGACTGAAAACTGCTAGTGGAGGAAAAGACGCGCAGTTTGTCGCGATGGTCAGCGATGACGATCTTGAAGTCGTTGTCCTGGGGCAGAAAGGTGAAATTAAAGACGTTGGCTTCACGGGGCAGGTTCAGAGCCGTGCCAGGCTCCAGACGTCCGTCCATGCGCACTACCTCGTGGACGCTGGAATCAAACAGCCGGTTGCGGCCCTGGCGCTGGCCGATCAGGACGGAACGGTAGTCCGGGGGGTGGCGTACCACATTCATGTACAGGGGGATGCGATCCTCAAGAAGTGTGAAGCGGCCATCGATAAAATTCAAAATGAACGACCGGGGTGCTTCCTCAAGTATCGCCGAGACGATAATTTCCTGAAATCCGTCCCGGTTGATGTCCAGCAGATTGATGTTCAGGCATTGAATCCGGGCTGGCGCCGCGTATTCGGCCAGAGGCATCAGCCTGTTGTCCATTACGTGGTAGGCCAGGATTTTGTTGTCAGTAAGGATGAATATCTCGTTTTTGCCGTCGCCGTTTGCGTCGCCGACCACCATGCCCAGGGAGGGGAAGGGCAGGGCCTGGCTGCGCCAGCGGCCGGGCGCGTCAGCCGAACCGGTGTAGAGTATTTCCGGGTTCAGATGGTACGGGGTGCGCTCCGGACCGTACTCGTTGTAAATCAGGTCCGGATGGCTCGGAACGGCGGCCCGGGCCGGTCGGCCCGTTTGGGGCTGGTCGGCCTGTTCCTGGCGCCTGCCGAAGACCTGGGCGTTGATTTCCCGGGCCACACCTTCCAACGCGGGAATCAAGTCGTTGAGCGGAACCTGGGCGGAGTACGGGAAATCGTTGCCCTGAGCGTCCAGAACATGAGCGTCCAGGCTGGCCTGGTCGCCGAGAATGGTTACGCTGCCGAAGATCAGGTAGTCCGTGCCCAGAGCGTTCAACGCCTCCTGAGCCTGGTCCAATGAGGCCGGAGTCGTGGGCACAGTCCGGGTGATGACGGGCCTGTCCACGTCTTCGAAGCGGCCGACCCACTTCAGCCGCGAGGCCAGCATGGTCTGCACGCCCTGCCCAAGGTAGGCGTACTGGTCCGGACCGTGCACGGTGAAGGGCAGCACGGCGAAGCGCTTCAGCGCGTCCTCGGCCAGGGCCGCACTGGGCGGGGTAGCGCAGGTGAACAAAATAACGGCCATTAGCACAAAACGAAAGAAATGACGCATGGGGGTCTCCTTGACATTGGCGGGGAGGGACATCATGTCGGGCTGGTCGCGTCGCGCAAAACCACGACGAGTTGTCCGGGACCGGGACGATTCAGCGTGACCCGGGCGGCGTTGTTGACAGTTTGAGCCAGGATTTCCAGTTCCTCGGGAAGTCTGGGCCGGAAGGCGGAGGCTCCGCCCTCCGGAAGGTGCAGTCGGAGATGGCTTTCAGCGTCGTCGCTGAACAAATCCGGTCCGATCCACATTTGCACGTCTCCCTGGGATTGGGATACAAGCGAAAGATACAGCAGCCACAAGCCCTGGATCCGGTCACGCTCAGGCGTTCCGGGCGCCAGCAACGATTCCAGCTTCGCGGAGAGATCGTCCACCACCTCGCCCAGCCTGGACTCCAGAGCGTCGAGTACGGCGGAGCGCCGGCTCGGGGGACAGTGCCTCAAGGCTTGGAACAGAGCGGCGAACAACGCGGCCGAAATGTCTCGCGAATCGTTTCCGGAAACCGTCAGGGGACGGTCTGAACAAGTGGAAGGCGAATCGGAAGGCATGCCGACAAGAGGATCGGGTAACGTCTCGGATAATGGGTCGATCAACGGCAACGGTCCATTGTTGTCTGAAAGTCGAAAAGTTCATTTTAGACGCTTTCATTCACCAACGCAAATGATGATTTGCGCGCATACGGGAGCGAACGGGTCTCATGCCGAGAAGTTTTCGCATCGTCTGCCAACCTGAGCACGTCGGGCTGGTGGAAGAACTGCTGCGGGCCGAAGGCCATGTCTTCACCCCGGAGCCTTTTTTCCCCCTGGCCCACCGGGTGGAGGAGGAACCGACCCCGCTGGGCGCATCCGCCGCGGCGGCATTCGGTCTGATCTACATCCAGGACCGTTCCTCCATGCTCGCACCGCTCTTGCTGCAACCGCCTCAAGGCGGAACGGTCCTGGACATGTGCGCCAGTCCGGGCAGCAAAACCGGCCTGTTGGCCCAACTCGTTGGCCCCGCGGGCATGGTGCTGGCCAACGAGCCCAATCCGCGGCGACTGGCTACGTTGCGCCAGAACCTGACGGCCCTGAACCTGATCCAGGTGACCACCTGCGGCCGCCCCGGACAGGAATTGCCTTTGCCCGAAGCCTCGTTCACCCATATCCAGTTGGACCCTCCGTGCAGTGGATGGGGGACCGTGGAGCGCAACCCCCGGGTTCTGGAAATGTGGCCGGAGCACAAACTCGGACCGCTGGTCGCCCTGCAACGCGAGCTGTTGCGCAGGGCCGCGGCCCTGCTGGCTCCCGGAGGGCGGCTGCTCTACTCCACCTGCACCACCAATCCGGCGGAGAACCGGGAGCAGGTCCGTTGGGCCGAGGAACACCTCGGCCTGACGTCCGTCCCGTTGCATCCCCTGCCGGGCTTCGACTTGTCCCATGCCCGGTCCGATGCCCTGGGTGAGGACGACGGCTGCTTATATGTTCATACCGAGGCAGGCGAAGGCCAGGGCTTTTTTTTCGCCGCCCTGACATGTTCCGAAGCCCGTTCCAATACCCCTCCGGCAACCTCCGAAGGAGTACGACAGGAACGATCCGCTTCGTTGGAATCGGTCGGACGGCCCCATGGGGGCAGAGGGCGGAAAAAGGACAACTCCTTCGGAGCGGTGATCCGACCCGGCGAGTTTTCCGGCCTGGAAGACGCGGCCTGGGAACATCTGCCTCCGGGAGAACTTCGGGACTTCAACGGACGAGTGGTCTTCTTGCCGGAACGGGCCTTGTCTCAAGGCTTGGCATTGCCGCTTTCTCTGGGTTGGCGAGGATTCGACATGGGCCGACTGACTGGTGGAACCTTGCGGCTCAATCCCCGGTTACGGCTGCTGTTGCCGGAATACCGGTCCGGTCAAGGGATGAGCCTGGACGACGTTCGCGACCTGAGAAAGCTGCTGCAGGGCCAGAGCCTGGACTTGCCCTCGGAAGCCGCGACCGGACTTTCGAAACGTGCCGGGAGATCTTTCGGGGGACGGATCGGGCTGTACTGGCGCGGTTTGCCCCTGGGCTGGGCCACGGTCAAGGGCGGACGATGTCTATGGTCGCCAAAGTGAGCATCCACGGCGCTTTTCCTCCGGAATGGCCTGGGCGTAGGCCTGAAAGACGTCCTCGCGGTTGATCAGGCCCAGCACGTGATGGGCGGCGTCCTCCGGCGTTTCGGGCCTGATTTCGTCCCGGACCACGGGAATCTGGTCCACGTCCGCCTCCACGAAGGCCATCAGGGCCGTATACAAAGAGTCCTCGGGCCGGAGCAGCACGGGTTTGCGGGCCACGTCCTTGACCACCAGCAGATCGCACAGATCCTGTTCGTAAAGGATCGTTCGCACGTCCTGGATGGACAAGATGCCGGTGATGCGGTCGTCGCGGCCGCGCACTGGAAAGTTGAACTGGCTGGTGTTGGCGATGACGTCCATCAAGACCCTCCAGGTCGTCCCTTCCTCCAGAATGATCACCCGGCCGGGCCGGAAATGGTCCTGAACGCGCAGTTCCTCCAGGACGTTGATGGTGGCGTCCTCCCGGTGCGCGGGGGAGTCGAACTTGTTCTCGGCCTGGTGCTCGTAGAGCGAGACGTCGCGGTTGATGACCAGGCACAGGGCCGAGGCCAGCATCAGCGGGGCCAGCAGGCCGTAGCTTTGGGTGATCTCGCAGACCATGATCAGCGGGCCCACCGCGGCGTTGGCCACCCCGGCGAAAAACGCGGCCATGCCCACTAGGACGTAGCCTCCGGGCTGCGTGACCACGCCTGGAAGCAGGAAATGGCCGACCTGCCCCACCACCCCGCCGCACATCCCACCCACGAACAGGGCCGGGGCGAACATCCCGCCGCTCATGCCCGAACCCAAGGTGATGGACGTGGCCAGGGTCTTGCCGAGAAATACGGCCAGCATCACCACCAGGGACAATTGGCCCAGCACGGCCATTTCCAGCCAGCCGTAGCCGTCGCTGAGCACGGGCGGAAAGACGACCCCCAGCATGCCCACCAGCAGACCGCCCAGCCCCATGGACCAGATCAGCCCGGCGCGTTGCCGGACATGCTCGAACACGGTGCGCTTGATGAAGAAGAACGTGGAGAGGTAGGCGCGCCCGGCCAGGGCGCAAACCAGGGCCAGGACGATGTAGAATGGCAGCTCCTGGGCGCTCTGGAAGCGGAAGTCCGGGGTTTCCAGCATGGGCACGGCGCCGAAGAACAGGGTGAACAGGGAGTAGGCCGTAACCGAGGAGATCAGGGCCGGCAGGATGGCTTCGGCCTCGAAGTCTTCCCGGTAGAGCACCTCCACCGCGGTGATCGCCCCGCCCAAGGGGGCCCGGAAAACCGCGCCCAGTCCGCCGGCCGCGCCGGAAAGCAGCAGGATGCGCCGCTCCTTGGCGCTCAAGCCGAGGCCTTCAGCCAGCAGGGAGCCGAAACAGCCCCCGAGCTGGGCCATGGGGCCTTCCCGTCCGGCGCTACCCCCGCTGGCGATGGTCAGCACCGCTGTGGCGCTTTTGATCAGGGTCGCGCGCAGGGGCATGTGGCCGTCCTGGCGGTGGAAGGCTTTGATCATGGCGTCCGTGCCGTCCGTGCCCCCGGACATGGGTTCCGGAATCCAGCGGCTGACCAGGATTCCGGTCAGCACCCCCACGGAAGCGGTGAGCATGGGGACCAGCCAGGGGCGGTACGTCCCCGGCTCGCCGTGAAAGAGATCCTCGCCCGAGGGCAGGGGCAGGTCCAGCCCGGCCAGATGCACCAGAAACAGATGACGCAGCCCCTCCAGACTGACGAAGAACAGCACCGCCGCGGCCCCGAGCAGCCCGGCCAGCAGGCCCAGCAAAACCCACCGCGCCGACCCGCCCCGGCCCTCGGCATGGATGAAGTGGACCCATCTCCGGAAGTGCGGCTCAAGAAAAGACATGGGTTGGGGGTCAGACGCACTGCCGGGCTTCCACCAAATGGGCCTCCGGGGAGCCGAGAATGCGGCGGGCCAAGAGAATGTCTTCGCGGATTCGCGTGATCAACGCGTCGAGCTTCGGAAATTTTTGTTCGCTGCGCAGCCGCTGAACGAAGTGGACGCGAACGTCGCGCCCGTAGATGTCCTGGTCGAAGTCCAGAATGTGCACCTCCACGGAGAGCACGTCGTTGCCGAAGGTGGGGTTGTAGCCGATGTTGGCCACGGCCGGGTGCGTCCGGCCGTTGGATTCGGCCCAGACCGCGTAGACCCCGGTCTTGGGAAACAGTTCGTCCCGCAATTGCAGGTTAGCCGTGGGAAAGCCCAACAGGCGGCCTCCCCGGTTGCGCCCGGACACCACCTGGCCCTCCACCCGGTAGAACCGGCCCAGCAAGGGCCGGACCTCCCAGACCAGCCCGGCCTGGACCATGTCCCGGATCCGCGACGAGCTGACCACGGCGTCGTCGATCAACACCGGCCCGATTTGCTCCACGGTAAAACCGTGGCGCTCTCCGAGCTTCCGGAGCATGGCGTAGTTGCCCTTGCGGTTGCGGCCAAAGGCGTAATCGTACCCGATGACCATCTCCCGCATGCCCAGACCTTCCAAAAGATAGATCCGCACGAACTCCTCGGGCTCCAGTTTGGCCAGGTCCTTGGTGAAGGCGACGCAAAAGGCGTAGTCGAGCCGCAGGGAAGCGATGGCTTCCAGCTTCTGGTGCGGCAAGGTGATGAAGGGGGGCGTCCGTGACCCGGTCAGCACCCGCAACGGGTGCGGGTCAAAGGTGACCGCCACGCTGATAAGGCCGAGGGAAGCGGCTTTTTGGCGCGTCCGGCACAGCAATTTTTGATGGCCCATGTGGACTCCGTCGAAATTGCCGATGGTGACGCAGGATTGAGAAACGGTTTGGCGAGCTTCGTCCAAAGTGCGCAAGACCTGCATGAGGATGGGGTACTCCTACCGGATAGGTATGTCGTCCGCCGTCTCCCGAACCCGAATCCGGAAGGCGCCGCGAAACGGCGAAATCAGCATCCGTACCGGAAACCCTCACATCCATCAACCATCTGACGATGCCCGAGCCGGGCGGACCGGTCACCCCCGTGACGGTGGCCTTGGAGAGAAAATTTGAACTTTCTTTTCCTGACCCCTTGCCAACCGAGGGCAATGTGAGTAGACACCTCTTCTTCGGGCCGAAGTGGTGGAATTGGTAGACACGCTAGGTTCAGGGTCTAGTGGGGGTTCCCCCGTGGGAGTTCGACTCTCCCCTTCGGCACCACAAATTTTAAAGGGATTCAAGCTATAATAGCTTGAATCCCTTTTTCTATGGGGCACAAATTGGCCGACTATTGGCCATTTGTTCATTGTTTTCTGGGTTAGCGTATTTATTAAGTATTCGGTAAAATGCAAAAGATGGCAACCAGTGCCTTGAGCCGTGCTCGCGCCCAAGTCATTGCCAGCACCGCCCAATCCGACTATTCTTATGCGCTCAATTCGCGAGTGATCCGCGTAACATCCCGTCGTTCTTGCTTCTTGCCCATCATGATTCAGGAGGTTCCCGCTTATGGAAGTTGCCGCCGTGCTTGATCAGGTCGCCAATCTACAAATCCTGAACCAGTTCCTGCTGTCCCTGTTTTTGCTCATCCCCATGGTTCTCGTGGCCAGGACTGCCGTGGCCGGAACGCGGTATTCCCCGATTCTGATCATCGTCATTTTCGGCCTGACCATGGGCTACGTCCTTGTCTCCAGCGGTGTTTCCACGCCGGGACTGCCCCAATTTTCATTGATTGATCTGATCAGCCGGGCGACCATCGTGGCTCTGACCGTTTCTTTTTTCGTGGGCGGACAGGAACTGCGCAAGATTCTGGGCGGTATTGAAGTGGAACCCGACGACATGGTGATTCCGTCCAAGGAAGAAACCTTCGTGGGGACGGGGCGGACGCAACTGATCTTCATCGTCCGGGCCTTTTTCCTGCTCATCGGGATCGAAGCTTTATATCGATTGACCCTTGGCCTGAGCTTTTCGGACCTGAGCCGGTTTTATCCCCTGATCGCCTATCTTGGTCTGGTGGGCGCGGTGATCATGATCGACCACAAGGCCCAGGTGACCAACAAGCGCCTGTACATCAAGATGGGCATCGTGGAAGTGGTGGCCATTCTCGGCATTCTCCTGGGATCCTACACCATCGCCATGTGGATCAAGCCGCTCATCGCCCTGCCGCAGATTTTCTTCGCCATGATCATTTCCGCCGGGTTGGGGGCGTTGATGTACCGCTGGCGCTTCGGGCCGACGATCCGGGCCCTGCTCTTCGCCGGCATTCCCGTGGTCCTGGCGGCCAACTTCATGATCGGCGGGTCGCGGATCACCGAGGCCTTCGCCATCACCGGGATGAACGCGGTGCTGGCCTACGGCTTTTTCGGCCAGATGTTCTGGATGTTCGGCGGCATCGCCCTGCTGATGCTCTTCGGCAAGACCGGGCACGCCAGAAACCTGGCCCCGGGCATGGCTGGCGCCCTGTCCCACTCCGGTCTGACCGGGGCCTGCACCGCCGGGGACTTGGGCAATACCGCGGCCTATCGGGCGCCGATCATGATCAACGTTCCATTTTTCGGGCATATCTTCGTCTTCTCCATCCTGGCCATGAGCGCTCAGCAGGGCAGCCTGATGATGTGGCCCTCCCTGCTGATCGTTCTGGCCGGAGTGCTCTTGACCGTCTTCTCCCTGAAGACCATGAGCAAGGCTGACGGCAAGGACGCCAGCGAAGTCAAGGGCCTGATGCAGTTTTCCTTCGGCTGGCAGCTCTGCGCGGTGTTCGGCGGGTTCGTGCTGCTCAGCGTTGCCGGCATGCCCCTGGGCTTCACGGCAATGTCCGTCTCCTCGGGTATTTCCCACTTCGGCCTTTTTGCCGCCACCCAGGGAGGAATGTTCGGTGAAGAGGCGTCCCTGCTGATCCCCTTCATCTTCTCCATGCCGTTTTTGGTCCATCCCCTGGTCTTTTTCATGTTCGGACGAGCCATGGAAAGCGACGGTGAAATGCCCCGCGTCCCGGTCTTCATCCTGGCGGGCATCGGCTTGTTGGGCGTGCTCTATTCCATGATCGCGGTGTAAAAATAATAATGCTGGAAGGTGGGAAGGTAAAAAAGGTAGCGAGTTAGGAATGCTTCACCGGCCACATCGCGGACACCTTCCCACTTTCCTGCCTTCTCACCTTCAACCCAAAGCTCTTAAATGCCATGTCCGATCATCGCGTAACCAAGTTCGCCATTCCGGAAATCATTTTCGGCCAGGGCAGCATCGGCTACCTGGCCCAATGCTCCCGCCGGCTGGGGGCGAAGCGGGCCTTGTTGGTCACGGACCAGGGGCTGATCGATTCCGGGTGGGCCGAACACGTGATGGATATTTTGCGAGAGGACGGACTGGACTTTCTGCTCTTCGACAAGGTCAACTCCAATCCGCGAGACTATCAGGTCCATGAGGGCGCGGATCTCTACGTCCGGGCAAAGGCCGACGTGATCATCGCCCTGGGCGGGGGCAGCCCCATGGATACGGCCAAGGGCGTGGGGACCATCGTGGGCAACGGCGGGCGCATCGCGGACTACGAGGGGGCGAACCGGATCATGCGGCCCCTGCCGCCGATGATCTTCATCCCCACCAACGCGGGCAGCGGTTCGGACATTTCCCAGTTCTGCATCATCACGGACGTGGAGCGGCAGGTGAAGATGTCCATCATTAGCCGTTCCCTGGTGCCCAACGTCTCCATCATCGATCCCCATCTGCTGATGACCAAGGGCGATCAACTGGTCGTGTCCTCGGCCATCGACGCCCTGGCCCACGCCATCGAATCCTTCGTCTCCCCGCTGGCCTCGCCCTTCACGGAGAATCAGGCCTTGAAGGCCATCGAGCTGATCGCCAAGAATCTTCAGCCCGCCCTGGAGAACCGGACGCCGGAAGTCATGGAGCAACTCTCCATCGCCAGCACTGCGGCGGGGATGTCCTTCAGCAACGCCGGCCTGGGCATTGGTCACGCCCTGGCCCACTCCCTGGGCGGCATCTTCGACACCCTGCACGGCTTGGTGCACCCCATCGTGCTGCCGGCGGTGATGCGCTACAACCTCCCGGCCTGTCCGGAAAAGATGTGCGCCATCGGGCGGATCATCCAGGGGGTTCCGGAAAGCTGCTCACCGAGCCAGGGAGAAGAGGGCATCGCCCAACTGGAGGAGCTGTTCGCCCGGCTGGACGTGCCGCACCGGATGCGGGACATCGTGCCCGACGCCTCCAAGCTGGAACAGATATGCAGGATGGCGGTGCACGATGCCTGCATGCTGACCAACCCCCGCAAGGCCGACTGGAAGGATCTTCTGGCCATTTGCAGGGAGGCGTGGTGATGGTCCAACCCACGGACCTACAGGACCTGATCGGCATCGAGCACAGCAAGCTCGGCTTTTTTCAGGAACTGCGCCAGAAGGTGGAAGAACTCAAGGAGTCCAACAAGCGCTCCGAGGAGCAACGCCGGGAAATCGCGGCGATTCTGGACGGAATCACCGACGTGATGATGGTCTTGTCCGAGAACCTGCGGATCATCTCGGTGAACCACGTCTTTCGGCACTTGTTCGATGATCCCCATCCCGAGGGAAAGTTCTGCTACGAATTGTTCCGCCATGAGAATCATCCCTGCCAGGAGTGCCCGGCGTTCCGCTCCCTGGCCACCAACTCGGTCTGCCGGGACACGGCCATCTTCAAGCTCAAGGGCCGCAATCGGCAGTTCGAGATGGTCGCCTCGCCGCTGAAGAATCCCGAGTGGCCGGAGCACCGGGTGTTGATTTTCAAGCGCGACGTGACCCTGGAGAAGGAATACCAGGCCAAGTATTATCAGGTGGAAAAAATGGCCACCATGGGCATGCTGGCCGCCGGCGTGGCCCACGAGGTGAACAACCCCATGGCGGCCATCCGCGGCTTCGCCGAGGGCCTACAGCGGAGGCTGCCCCGGATCGAGGGAGTGGTGGAGTCGGAGCTGGCCCAGGACTTTCGCGAATATACGGACATCATTCTCAAGGAATGTCATCGCTGTCAGAAGATCATCCAAACCCTGCTGACCTTCAGCCGTCCGGTTTCCGCGGCCTTCTCCCCCCTGGCCCTGAACAAGATCGTCACGGATACCCTGCGCTTGGTGGACCACCATCTGCGCAGGCGAAACGGTTTGAAAATTCACCTGCTTCTTGCCGATGAACTTCCCCTGATCTATGGAGACGAATCCCAGCTCAAACAGGTGATCCTGAATCTGCTGGTCAACGCCCTGGACGCCATCCAAGGCGAGGGGGCCATCCAGATCAAGACCAGTTGCGTGGAAGAGGAGGAGGTCTGCCTGTGCATCGAGGACACCGGGTGCGGCATTCCTCCGGAAAATTTGGATAAAATGTTCGAGCCCTTCTTCACCACCAAGCCCGTGGGCAAGGGAATCGGGATCGGGCTGGCCTCCTGCTACAATATCGTCCAGGAGCACGGAGGAGATATCTCCGTCACCAGCGAGGTGTGCAAAGGGTCTCGATTCACCGTCTGCCTTCCGTTGAACTCCAATGTAAGGATCTCGTGAGCGAACACTACTCGGTCCTCGTCGTTGACGACGAGGAATCCATCCTCAAGTTGTTCCAGAAGGAATTTTCCCGGCCGGAGCGGACCATTCACGTCGCGTCCTCCGCGGCCCAGGCCCGGCAGTTGACCCGGCGCAACGTCTACGACGTGGCTATCCTGGACATCCGCCTACCGGACGCTGATGGGCTGGACCTGTTCACCGAGTTCAAGGAACGGCTCCAGGACGTGGAAATCATCCTGATCACCGGCCACGGCAACATCGACAGCGCGGTCCAGGCCATGAAGCTGGGGGCCTACGACTACATCACCAAGCCCTTCAATCTGGACAAACTGGAGCTGGTCATCGAGCGGGCCTGGCAGCGGGCCTGCATGCAGCGGGAAAACCGCGGCTACCGGCTGTCGTCGGTCAGTCAGCGGGCGCACCGGATGGTGGGCAATTCGGAAAGCATCAAGCAGGTCCGCTATCTGGCTGGCCGAGCCGCGCCCACGGACGTGCCGGTTCTGCTGACTGGGGAAAGCGGGGTGGGCAAGGACGTGGCGGCCCAGGTCATCCATTCCGGCAGCAAGCGGGCGGACAAGCCGTTCATCATCAAGAACTGCGCGGCCCTGGTCAAGGAACTGGCCCGCAGCGAGCTGTTCGGTCACATCAAGGGCTCCTTCACCGGGGCCACGGAGTCCCGCGAGGGGCTGATGGCCTTCGCCCACAAGGGCACGCTGTTCCTGGACGAAATCGGCGAACTGCCTGTCGAGGTCCAGGCCTCGCTGTTGCGGGTATTGGAGAACAAGACCTATCGTCGGGTGGGCGACAAGGACGAGCGAACCATCGACATTCGCTTCGTCTTTGCCACCAGCCGGAATTTGTTCCACGAGGTGGAGGAGGGACGCTTTTTGGATGCGCTGCTGCACCGGATCAATGTTTTCAACATCCACACTCCGCCCCTGCGTGAACGCAAGGAGGACATTCCACTGTTGGTGGAACACTTCCTGGCCAGCCTACCCACCACCCCGACCCGCTTTCGAATCACGGACAAGGCCATGCACTGTCTGCTCAACTATTCCTGGCCCGGCAATGTGCGCGAGTTGCGCAACGTGATGGAACGAAGCATGATCCTTGCCGACGAGAACGTGATCACGGAACGCGCCCTGCCCCGTGAGCTGGTGACGCAGTCCCTGGCGGAAGCCGATGGTCAAGAGGATCCCGGCAGTGTTTTTTCCTTGAGCAGCATGGAACGCGACCATATTGGCCGGGTTCTGGCTCATCATAACGGAAATCGTCAGCAAGCCGCCAAAGCCCTGGGCATCGGCCGCAAGACCCTTTACCGCAAGTTGAAGGAATACGACCTGTCCTAACTTCCGGGGCCACGTCTTTCAACTATAAACCACGAACCATTCGTCACTGACCACAGCTTAGCGGAAAAGCATTTTGGTCCAAGCTCAATGATGTGCCAATAAAAAAACCCTCGAATCGAGGGTTTTTTTATTGGCCTGGAAGAGACGAGAGAGGAAAAAGAAGGACTATCGGCAGTAACGTGAAGTGAAAATTATTAGAAAGGCAGCGGCTTGCCCATGCCGATCAAAAATGCCGGAATCCAGAGTCCAATCGGTATCCAGATCAAGAGAGAGATGGCGACGACCTTGCCAGATAGTTTGCCGTAGAAGTTTAGCCAAACTTCATAGGTCAGCACGGCATATCCAGCTGCCATGAATGCCAAGTACATGTTCCCCTGCACGTACCAGACGTACATGTAGATGGTCGAGACAAAGGCGGTGCAAAGGCTGATGTTGCCAATCGTCTTCATGTTTTCAACACCATAGAGCAAAGCATAGGCAATAGCCATGTACAACAGGCCGTGTGAAAACAGCAAACCGCCAGCGAGAAGATCGCCTCCGGCTTTTACGGCGAATACCGCGTCGACAAATCCCCCGGCAATGGCCAGCAGACCGACGGCGGCGGCGATGAATCCGGTTCCCTTGGGTTCGCCATATCCCAAATTGAGCAGGGCAACCGCAAACCAAAACAGGCTGATCATGATAAGAATTGAAACGACCATACTCATTCTCCTTCCAATTTGTGATTATATGCCATTCCTCTCTGTCCCGCGGGTTATGTGGATAAAAAAGAAGTAAGTATGAGAAGCATCAATATCCAGTAATATGTGTCGACCATGCTTTCGTCACCACGCAAGGCAAAACACATGCCTAAAAGCATAATACATGCCACATTTTTTACATGGATAAATCACGAAATTTCCTTGGAGATATCCTCTGCCACGGCAACGCATGCCGGCCAGTGCCATCGCATTGGCCCGCTTCATGTATTGGCAAGAGAATTTTTCGTGACTACGTGGAATTGCGAGGGTATTGGGGAACTGCTCAGCAGCCCCGAAGCCCAGCCATGGAAACGTCCGCATAGTATGAGGTCAATGGAATAAGTCGTCCTTTCCTTGAAAAGCTGGAAACGTTCGCTGTCAACCACCTGAAAACCCTTCATTTCTGCTTTCGCCGGAATGAAGGGTTTCGGCGTTTCACGACTTTTCGCGGAAACATCATATCTGTCCTCGTACAGAGCCGGATCCCCAAAAAGACGTTTACCCGGAAATGTCACTCCGCGAGGAGATTTGATATGAGTAAAATTGACCCAATTCCGACAACATCATGGGACAAAACGATACACGCCCCAACATGCTTAAATATAATGTTTAACTAGCTCATGGAGCCGGAGGGGTGAAGATTGAGCTGGTTCGACGTCACTCATCTCGTCGTATTTTCATCCGGGTACGCACAGCAGAGCACAATCTAGTACCAGTCGGATTCCGAGAAGGGTTCCGCGTCCGACGGAAGACAGAGGGGAGATAATACCAACAGGTTGATAAGCCTTCCGCACGGCATAAATCGATCTTCCGACTTTTTCGCTTATGCCCGGTAAACCTGTCCAGGATTCCGGCGCATGGCATTCGCTTCTCGGAACATTGCCGTTGAACCATTTGCCGGGGCGCCCCAGGCTTGAGAAAAGCGTTCCAACATGGCGAGCAATGTAACTGAGTGTTGAAAAAGTCCTTTTCCGGCAGTTCGTTCAAAAACCCCAAGTGCAAGGAGCAAAAAAAAGTTCACTGAAACACGGGCATTGAACCTCTGCCCGGCGGATGCCAGCGTGGCCCAGGCCTTGATCATGATGGAGGAACGCGGCGCAAACATGGTGGTCATCCAGGATGCCCGGGAACACAACGTCGGGGTGCTCACGGACAGGGACATCAAGAAATGCGCTCGGCTGGGCAGGGATCCCGCGACATGTCCGGTGACGGACATCATGAGCGCCCCCATCTTCTCCCTGCCCGCGCAGTCCCATGTCTTCGAGGCCTGGCAGTTCATGATGCCCATTGTCGACTTTGCCCGCATTTACGCTTTGCAACACCAGATCGTCGAAACCAATACCCTGGAGCGCCTGCACCAACTGCACCAGTTGAACATTCTAAGCCGCCAGAACCATCTGGAAATCACACAGGCTTTCAGCTATCTGATGCGGATACGGCTGCAGTGCCAGGCCGAGGACATCGAATCCGGCCAGCGAATTCCGGATAATTACGTCAGTCCGCACGGACTGACTTCCATCGAGCAAAGGCTGCTCAAGGAAATTTTCACGCAGATCAAGCATTTTCAAACCAAGCTGAGCTATACGTTCACGGGTCAGGCTGGAGACGTCTGATGATTCTGGTCGTCTCGGATACCCACTGCTACTATGACAGGACTTTAACCGCATCGCGCCAAATCCAGCCTTTTCCGCAATAATTTCTGCATGTTAACCTGGCCCTTTGCGTAAGACCCTACTGATATCTCTGCTTTTTTGTCAAAAAAACGTTTAATTTTATA